>JBGPSO010000006.1:0-20306 GCA_041490145.1 Atribacterota bacterium | reverse complement strand
TTCTACTGCTTTTACACTCGGTATACTCATCAA
The DNA here is from genome assembly GCA_041490145.1 of Atribacterota bacterium. Taxonomy (GTDB): domain Bacteria; phylum Atribacterota; class Phoenicimicrobiia; order Phoenicimicrobiales; family Phoenicimicrobiaceae; genus Infernicultor. Next base: position 20,273 of record JBGPSO010000006.1, on the reverse strand, counting down.
AGCTGAAGCCAAGCGAGCATCCAGACGCCTATCCCATTGGACATAACTTCCCAAACCAATAGGAACACCAGAAATTATCACCTCAAATATTCCTCCTAAAGTATCCCCCTTTTCTCGAGCACGATCAATCTCTCTACACATCCCTAAGGAAGCTATTCCATCCAGGCAAAATACGGGGGATTCATTAATCTCAGCTTTAACCTCTTGATTAAAAGAAGTAATTCTATTGGCTTTAACCGGTCCAATCCTTAGTACATAACTATAAGTATTGATGTTAAATTCTTCTAAGAGAGTGCCGGCTATCGAACCTATAGCTACTCTCATTGCGGTTTGTCGAGCACTAGCCCTTTCTAAAACCTTCCTCAGATCTTTAAATCCATATTTTATAGCACCAGCAAAATCGGCATGTCCTGGTCGGGGAATAGTCAGAGGAGGATATTCTTTCTCTGACCAATTCTCCCAGTCTTTATTTTTTATCATCAGGCTAAGGGGGCTTCCGATAGTCTTCCCTTCTCTTAATCCAGATAATATTTCTACCTGGTCTTGTTCAATCTTCATTCTCTCTCCTCTACCATATCCTCCTTGGCGTCTTTTCAGATTAAAATTGATTTTTTCTTCCTCTAAGGAAAGACCAGCTGGTAATCCTTCTATTATTCCTATTAAACATCTTCCATGAGATTCTCCGGCATCAAGAAATCTTAGCATTTTTAGCTTTTTTCTCCTTTCTTTTCAGCTTCTTGGCAATCTTTAGTAATTCGTTCAATCATTTCTAATTCTTCTTTTCCCTCTAATTTAATACCAGTCCAGAGATAAAAACTTTCTATGCCTTGATAAATTAACATCGGCAACCCATTAATTGTTTTTGCTCCTGCCCTCTCTGCTTGTTTTAGAAAAAGAGTCTTAGATGGATGATAAATAAGGTCATAAACCAAGAGGTCGGGATAAAATAATCCTTCCTCTGGCAAAGGAGTTATATCAATTTGAGGTGACATTCCTAAAGGAGTAGTATTAACTAAAAGATGAGACTGCTGTATTTTATCTTTTAACTCCTCCTTTTTTAAATTAAATATCTTAATATCGCTTTGGGGAAAGAAGGAATAAAAATCTTGTTTAATTTGGTTAGCTTTTTCTATAGTCCGATTAAAGATATATACTTCTTTTATTCCTTCCTCCAAAAGAGAATAAACTACTGCCCGAGCAGCTCCTCCTGCTCCCAAGATGACTGCCTTCTCTCCTTTTATGGTGAATTTTCCATTTTTTTGCAGACTTTTCTTAAAACCAATCAGATCAGTATTATAACCAGTTAAAATTCCTTTATTATGGACAATTGTATTTACTGCTCCAACTCGTCGAGCAGTTTCTTCTACTTGATCTAAAAATTCAATTACCCTTTCTTTGTAAGGAAAGGTAATATTTACACCTTTTATATTCAGGGTTCTTATACCTTGAATGGCTCTTTCTAAATCAGCCTCTCTTATTTTAAAGGGGAGATAGCAAAAGTTTAAAGAATGTTTACTCAACATTCGGTTATGCATCAATGGGGATAAGCTGTTTTCTACATCTTTGCCCATTATTCCGATTATTTTAGTCTTTCCATTAATTTCTTTTTTCATTTACACCCTCATTTTAATCCTGTATAGGGATTGCTTCACTCCGTTCGCAATGACAATAGGTTAAAAGTTGATTAATTTACGTAAAATATTTTCAAATCCCGGAAAGGATATATCTATACACTCTGAATTTTTTATCACCGTTTTGCCTTCAGCTAATAAAGCGGCAATTGCTAAAGACATCGCAATTCGATGATCATGGTAACTTTCACAAGCTGCACCTTGCAATTTAGAAGGTCCCACTACTATAAAACCATCTTCTTTTTCCTTAATGTTTGCTCCCATCTTCTTTAATTCGCTGACTATAGCTATTAGGCGATCAGTCTCTTTTACTCTTAACTCTTTTGCCCCACTTACTATTGTTTTACCCTGGGCTTGGGTTGCTACTAATGCAATTAAGGGTAATTCATCAATTAAGAAAGGTACTTCTTCTGGCATAATTTCTATTCCTTTTAACTCTGAATATTCTATCTCTAAATCAGCCTGAGGTTCATTCGATTTTATCTGATAATTTAAAATATTAATTTTTGCCCCCATCCTTTTTAGTATCTTAATTATACCGGTCCGAGTAGGATTAACTCCTACCTGGCTAATTATAATCTTAGAGTCTTTTAATATACTGGCAGCTGCTATGAAATAAGCAGCAGAGGAAATATCACCGGGTATAAAAAGGTCAGTACCTTTTAAATATTTCCCTCCAATTATGATAATTTCCTGATGAGAAATCATTATATCTGCTTGCATAATGCTTAACATTCTCTCGGTATGATCCCTGGTAGATAGAGGTTCTTTAATAATCGTCTCACCAGCAGCATAAAGGCCAGCTAAAAGAAGGGCAGATTTAACCTGAGCACTGGCTACCGGTAAAGTATATCGGAGGGGATTGAGTAAACTCCCTTTAATACTTAAAGGAGCCAACTGACCATCTTCTCTCCCCCATATATCTGCTCCCATTAAGCGAAGAGGTTGGACTACTCTTTTCATAGGTCTCTTTCTAATTGAATGGTCACCATTTAAGACAGAATAAAAATTTTGCCCGCTAAGTAATCCAGCTAAAAGGCGGATGGTTGTTCCCGAATTTCCCACCTCGAGCATATCTTTTGGTTCTTGTAATCCATATAATCCTTTACCTTTTATCTTAATAAAATTATCTTCACCTAATTCTATTTCTGCCCCTAAAGATTGCATACACTCAAAAGTTTGAAGACAGTCTAAGGAATTTAAAAAATTATATATTCGGGTTTCCCCCTGGGCAATAGACCCCAAAATCAGGGAGCGATGAGAGATCGATTTATCTCCTGGAACAGATATATTTCCTTTTAATTGGTTAATTTTTTCTATAACAAGTTCCATCTAATTTTTAATCCTTTCTAATTCATTCTCTAAAGATGAACCAAATTCTCGGCCTACCGCCTGAATTATCGGTCTAAGTTCTCTCATTAATTGAGCAAAAGTATCAAGTTTTAAACTTTGAGCACCGTCGCTAAGTGAACTTTTGGGGTCTGGATGGACCTCGATAAGTAAGCCATCTGCTCCAGCAGCTATTGCTGCTTTAGCCATCGGACTTACCAATCTCCACCTGCCCGTAGCATGACTAGGATCTACTATTACGGGCAAATGACTCAATCTTTTAATTGCAGGAATAGCGCTTAAATCTAAAGTATTACGGGTGTAATTTTCAAAAGTGCGTATTCCTCTTTCACATAATATCACTTCGTAATTTCCTTCAGACAAAATATATTCTGCTGATAATAATAATTCTTCTATAGTAGCTGACATTCCTCTTTTTAATAATATCGGCTTTTTGGTTTTACCTAATTCTGTTAACAATACAAAATTTTGCATATTACGTGCACCTACTTGAAATATATCAGTATATTTAGCTATTAAATCTATCTGATTTACTGACATCACTTCGGTTACCACTGCTAAACCGGTCTCTTTTCCGGCTTGAGCCAATAATTTTAAACCTTCTTCTCCTAATCCCTGAAAACTATAAGGAGAAGTCCTGGGTTTAAAAGCTCCCCCCCGTAATATCTTTGCACCTGAGGCTTTCACTTGATGAGCAGTCTCAAATATTTGCTGTTCGTTTTCTACCACACAAGGTCCTGCCATTACTATTACTTCTTTCCCTCCAATAATTATATCTTTTACTTTAATGGTAGTATCAAAATCCTTAAATTCTCTACTGGCTAATTTATAAGGTTTTAAAATTCGAATAATTTCTTCAACGCCGTTATAGGCATAAAAGGGAACAGAAACTAAATTTTCTACATTACCGATTACTCCTAAAATAATTCTTTTTTCTCCTCGAGAGATATGCACCTCGTGTCCCAATTCTTTTAATTTATTTATTACTTTTTCTACATCAGAATGGTCAGTTTTACCATTCATCACAATAATCACTTAAATTCACCCTCCTTTTGATCTGAAGTTTCTTTAATTAAATCTTTTCTTAATATTTTTGCTCCCCTTAAATAGCAGTGTTTTATTTCTGATTGGGTTTTTTGGCAATTTATCTGAATTAATATACGAATACATCTGGACAAACTTCCCGGCACATCTATCTCTTGCATATCAAAAAGGGGGACTTTATTCCAATTTAATTCACGCGCTGCTTGAGCCGGAAAGGCAGTATTTAAATCCGGGGTAACACTGAAAAAGATACTTACGATATCTTCAATCTTAAAATCGTTTTCTTTTTTTAAAGTAGTTAACAATTGTTTAGTCTTTTCTATAATTTCTTCTTTGCTATTTTTATCAACAGTTATAGCTCCTCTTATTCCTCTTACCAGCATATATATACCTCCTTTTTCACACCAGAGGACAGTTCTCTGACACAATTTGAGATTGCCATGCCCCCTCAAACTGTCATTGCGAAACACTATGACTTTGTAAAGCACTTTTTAAATACATCGGATGTATTGATCGATACTCTTTGACATACTGGGTATTATTACGGACTATAGCACAGGCCACCTTAAGGAGTTTATTGGCAATATTATTTAAGACTAAAGCCCTGGCCTTACCCTGGGCGAGTTTACGCAAATAATAACGTCTAAAGGTCACATCATGGGTAGCCACCGATTGAGCGGCTAGCCGTAAGAGTTTACGGCTTGGCCCAGGTCCAAAGTAGCGAATTCTGGCCTTTTTAGATACAGAAGTCCCGCTTTGATGCTGATAGGGTACGATGCCGATAAAGGCGGCCAATCTCTTAGGCTTTTGGATTTTGGTAAAGTTCTCGGTGATAACCAGAAGATGGGCTGCCAAGAGCATCCCGTAACCGGGGATACTGTCTAAGTAGTTGGCTTTTTGGAAGATAGCGGGATCTTGTTTGATTAACTTGGCCAGTTCTTGATCAATTCGAGAAATCTGTTTTTCAATCTGAGCTAAGGTCTCCTGATGGACTTTTTTGATGAGTGCCACCTGGACCCGCTGTTTACTATAAGCATGGATGGCATTCTTTAAGGCAACTTTCTGTTTGGTAAACTGTTCTCTAGTGGCAAGCAATTGTCGGATTTTTTCGAGGATCTCCTCTCTGGGTCGCCAAGAGGTAAGCTCATCCTGGTAGCGATAAGCATATTCGGCAATCTGCTTGCTGTCTACAGGATCGGTCTTATGACCGACCGGGTCAAAGGCACGTTTGACCTTTAGTGGAGGCTCGATGCTGACCGGGAAACCATGGAATAAAAGATAATAGGCCACGGCTTGAGAATAGACACCGGTTGATTCCATGCAGATGCGGCTATTGGTCTTATCAAGGTGATGGTCTTTCAGCCATAAGAGGAGCAGGTTAAAGCCCTTCGGATTGTTGGGAATTGCTTCCTTGGTCACCATGGGTTGGCCTGGGGTCTTGAAGATGCTGGCAGCAAAATCAGCTGCTGCGATATCAAGGCCGATAAAAAATAAGTTCTTTTTCATAATAAATATTCCTTTCTTGGGCCGAATAGACGATGATATGAGCTGGCTCCATTAATAATCGCTTTTTTAGCGACGGAAACACTATCTAGCTTTAATCATCAAGAAGGCTGGGTCTTATTCGCAATATAAGTTTTACTTTTGAGAAACCTTAGACTTGTTCAGCCTTCTTTATTCAGTCCTTGGTTAATTTAAAAAACGTTAATTTATTTTAATATATTCTTAGTTAATAGTCTAATGGAGAAACGCGACGAAGCAATCCCATTAGTTATGAGATTGCCACGCCCTGATAAATCAGGGCTCGCAATGACATTTACCTTCTTTACGGGCTCGATGAATCAAGCCCCTACATTTTTTAACCATAACCTCTTATAAAATAAAAAAAGGTCATAGGAATTTAAAAAACCTATGACCTTTATATATAAAGATATAAAGATGCCATAGGCATAAAACCGGGATCTATGCCTGTGACATCTTATTTTAGACTTTTAAGATGTTAAGGCATAAACATCGGCGGTAAAATAATAATAATTAAATGAATTTGCTAATTTAAATTCGTTTCCTTGGATAGCCATCTTATTTACTCCTTAGCATTTTTTAAAATATTAGCATACTATTTCATTTCTGTCAAATATTAAAATATAGTATCGAGTATATAGTATTAAGTATCGAGTTAAGAAAGGGAAAGAAAAGATAGAAAAAGTTTACACTAACATTCGTATTTAGAAACAGCAGCTTTTCTTAATCGCTCCATTATAGCCAGGCCTAAGCCCTGCTCTTCTAATCCTTCAGCAATAATAATCTCAAATCCTTCTTGATCAAAACTCCTTAAAATAGAGAAAAGATTGGCGGCACAAGTTTTTAATTCATTGCCTTTACCTATAACTTTAACTTTAGATCCATTATACTTGTTCTTATTTTCTTCTTTAGCCATTATCCCTACTTTAAATCCCTGCCCCTTATATTCAAAAGCTATTTTAAGAACTTTGCTTACTTGAGTTTCCCCTTTTTCTTCCACTAAAATTAATTTAGCTCGAGGAGAATAATGACTGTTTAACCTTCCAGGAGAACGAAAACCCATCTCCAATTCCTCTCCTATTTTTACCTCGCAAATTACTTTTTTTAATTGCTCCACTGATATCCCCCCTGCTCGCAACACCTGAGCAGGGCTAACAGTTATATCCAGGACAGTAGATTCCACCCCTACTTTAGTCTTACCTCCATCAATAATCATTTCTATTTTATCATTTAAATCCTCAGCTACATGTTGGGCAGTAGTAGGACTGATTCTTCCAAAAAGATTGGCACTGGGAGCTACTATAGGAGTTTTAGCTTCCCTAATTAAACTCAAGGCAATATTATTAGCCGGCATCCTTATGGCTACTGTATCAAGACCAGCAGTAATAATATCTGAAACTAACTCAGATTTTTTAAGAACTAAGGTAAGGGGACCTGGCCAAAACATTTTAGCTAATTTTAAAGCTACCGGGGGAACCTTCTTAGATAATCTATACAATTCTTTTAGATCAGCGATATGAACAATTAAAGGATCATTAAATGGTCTTTCTTTAGCCTTGAAAATTTTAGCAACCGCCTTCTCATTGAGAGCATCTGCCCCTAATCCATAGACTGTCTCAGTAGGGAAAGCCACCAAATTACCTCTTTTTATTTCCTCTGCAGCTATTTTAATTTTAACTAAATCTATTCTTTGGGGATTTATTTTTAAAATTATAGTTTTCATTAGTCTTTATTTTAAAATTTTTAATATCTTATATCTTAACATCCCAATGGGGACTTTAATCTCTATTTCTTCTCCCTCTTGGTAACCTAAGAAAGCCTGCCCCAAAGGAGAATTTATAGATATTTTATGTTGATTGAAATCTATTTGATCATCCGGTACAAAGATATACTCTAATTTTTTTCCAGAATCTAAATTTTTCAGTTTTAAAGTTGTTCCAATACCAATTCCTTCTGAATAAGAATCTTCTTTCACTACTTTAACCCGGCTTAACTTTTGCTTTAATCTTACAATGTTTATTTCATTCATACGTTGAGCTTCTAAGGCTATATTATATTCTGCATTCTCAGTTATATCTCCGTATTCTAAAGCCTGGCTAATTTCGTTTTGTATCTCTTTCCTTTTTATTCCTTCTAAATACTTTATCTCTTCTTTCAAATTCTTCAGGCCTTCTTTAGTTAAAAATATCTCTTGGTTGTTCATATTTTTTTAATTTCCTTTTATAAGTTCTACTAAGATTATTAAAAAAGCAGGTAGTCCCTGCTCATCTTAAGATTAAATTATTAGTTTAAGAAATGGTAGCGCAAGGGGGAATTGAACCCCCGTTTGCTGATTGAGAGCCAGCCGAACTAACCACTATTCGATTGCGCCGGAACCAATTTACCAATTGACCAATTATCCAATTAGCCAATTTGCTAAATTACCTTACATCTTTTACGTTTTTACTTTTCTCCTATTATGGACAGACACAAAGTCAGCCCCTGCTTGTTTTATATACTGTTTTTACTCGATGTTATTTATTATTGCATTCTTTTTGTTTTCTTTGCTTTTTTAACCAGCTAACCAAGTAACCAGCTAACCAATGAAAATGGCTGAGGGAGGTGGGCTCGAACCACCGTTCCCAGATCCAGAGTCTGGTGTCTTACCACTGGACGATCCCTCAATTTTATTATTTTTTAGTCTCCGCTACTTTTAGTTTTTCTATGGCTTCTTCTAAACGTTGGATAGTCTTTTCCTGACCTAAAACTACTATTAATTCAAATAACCCCGGACCTATTTTTTTACCGGTCAAAGCAACTCGGATAGGATGAATAATTTTACCACCCTTTATTTGTAAGGAAGAAGCAATTTCTCTCACTATATCTTCAATGCTTTTTTCGTCCCAACATTTAAGGACAGAAAGCTCTTCCTTTAACGCTTTAAGAATATCTGAGATACCTTCTTTATTTAATACACTTTGAAATGCCTGAGGTTCAATATCTATTTTATCTACAAAAAAATAATCCGCATAATCAATGAATTGAGAAAAATTCTTGAACCTCCCTTGCATTAATTTTATAACTTCTTTCAGCCATTCAAGTTTTACCGGGGAAAGATTTTCCTCTTTAATATAATTGGCCTCTTTAAGAAAGGGAATAACCATTTTAACCAATGAATCAACTGACCTCTTCTTTAAATATTCGCTGTTAAACCAATTAAGTTTGTCTATACTAAAAACAGCAGCGTGCTTAGAAATTTTATCTAAAGAAAATTCTTTAACCAATTCTTCCAAGGAGAATATCTCTCTTTCATCACCAGAAGACCAGCCTAAATGAGCAATATAATTTACTACTGCTTCCGGAATATAACCAATTTCTTTATATTCCATAACTGAAGTAGCCCCATGACGTTTACTTAATCTAGTATGGTCTGAACCCATAATCATCGGTAGATGAGCAAATTTCGGCAGGTTAAATCCTAAAGCTTCGTATATTAATATCTGTTTAGGGGTATTAGAAATATGGTCATCTCCCCTGATTACATTAGATATATCCATTAAAGCATCATCAATAACTACCGCAAAATTATAAGTAGGAATTCCATCTGATTTTACAATTACAAAATCACTTAATAGTTCACCTTCGAAATTCACTTCACCTCTTAATAAATCATTAAATACTATTTTTTTAGCAGGAATTTTAAGTCTTATTACTGGCTTTCTCCCTTCTTCTTCATATCTCCTTTTCTCCTCTTCACTAAGATTTAAACAATGTCTATCATACCGTAAAGGTTTGCCTTCTTTTGTTCGTTTTTGCCTGCTTTCAGTTAATTCTTCTTTAGTGCAATAACAATAATAGGCTTTTTTATTTTTTAATAATTCTTCAGTATATTTCTGATAAAGAGGTAATCGCTGCATTTGATAATAAGGACCATATTTTCCTTCTTTTCCGGGGCCCTCATCCCAATCTAAACCTAACCATTTCATGCCTTCCAATATTACGTTTACTGCTTCTTCGGTAGATCTTACTTGGTCGGTGTCTTCGATACGTAAAATAAAAGTTCCTTTATAGTGTCTGGCATAAAGCCAATTAAATAACGCAGTTCGTGCCCCGCCAATATGCAAATTACCAGTTGGACTAGGAGCAAATCTGACTCGAATTTTCTTATTTTCCATTTTTCATCCACCTTAATTAGTCGTTAGTCGATAGTATTTAGTATATAGTATAAAGCTAAAAGCTTAAAACGAAAAGCTAAAAACTATAATTCAAAACTCAAAACTTTTTCTGTAAATTTTAAGTTTTGATTTTTGGTTTTTTCTGCCTGTGCGTTGCACGCAGACAGGCGCTTTACACTTTTCGCTTTGCACTTTTTTACTATACGCTATAAGCTCTTTTTATAAGAAACAACATTATTATAATATAAAAATTATGATAACACAATTTAAAGTTTCATTTAACCAATTCGGATACAGGTACTATTTCTATACCTGCTCTAATCAATTCAGGAATCATCCTCTTTAATACGTAAAAAGTATTTATACGACCATGACCAATAGCAATAGCCTCTCCTTCTCTTAATGCTATTTCTTGAACCTCTAACATCTGCCCTTTAATATATTCCATATCATTCTCATTATCTAAAAAGACCGATCTTACTGCAGTCTTAACTCCCATTTCTTGAGCAACTTGGTAAGCGATAGAATTCTTACTAGTCATACTATCTATGAAAAATAAATTATATCTTTTAATCTCTTCTAAAATTATCTTCATTATTTCTCTATCTTCTGTGATCTTTGAACCCATATGATTATTCAGGCCCATTACATAAGGAAAATTAAATATACATTCTCTGACATATTGCCTGATTTCTTCTTCTGACATAGATGATTTAATTGCCCTTGGTCCAGGGTCTACAGAAGAATTATTCGGTTCCATAGGTAAATGTAATATAATTTCTTGATTGTTTTTTTTACCCTCTTCAGCAATATATTCAGAATATTTAAGAAAAGGTAATATAGATAGAGTTATGGGAAATTCCAATTCCAGCATTTTTTTTGCAACCTCTATTTCATATCCTAAATCATCTATTATAAAGGCTACTTTAGGAGAAAAATATACTTCATCCTCTGAAGAGATTAAATTATTAACTATAGAACCTACATATTGCTCACTATTATAAATAGTTTCCTCTGGGTTGTTTGTTTCAGGTTTTTTTTCATTATTAGTAATTAAGGTAGCATTTTTAGTATTTTGAAGTTTGTTTTCTTCTGGGAAAGATCTATTTAATAAATTGGAAATTCCAAAGGCTGCTACTAAGATAATTACTAAGGTTATAATATTTATAATTTCTCTAAGATTTTTTTTCAAAATATAATTCCTTTCAATTTGGTTAGCTGGTTATGATACTCGATACTATTTTATTTCCTCTTCTAATAATTCTATCGCCTTGTCTAATTGTACATCTTCTTCACTATCTTCTACTGCTTCTATTAATATATCCGGTTCAATCCCGATATGATTTATAGATCGTTCATTAGGAGTAAAATATTCAGAAGTAGTAATAACAACTCCTGAACCATCACTCAAATTAAAGACTTGCTGAACAACGCCTTTACCAAAGGTCTTTTCACCTAATAATTTTCCTCTTTTAGAATCCTGAATTGCTCCAGACACAATTTCAGAAGCACTTGCACTTCCTTCATTAATCAGCACAATTAGAGGCCATTGGGGATAATTATTTCCTTTAGATGGTATAGTAACTTTTACTCCCTCTCTATCTTTAATATGAACAATTGGTCCTTCTTTAATAAATTCGCTTGCTACCTCAATTGCACTATCTAAAAGCCCCCCTGGATTATTACGTAAATCAAGTATAATTCCTTGTATATTACTATCTTTATTAAATCCACCTAAAACTTCTTCTAATTCTGGCTTAGTATTTACATTAAAGGTGGTAATTCTTATATAGCCAATATTATTTTTCTCACCTATTATATTTTGTTTTACCGCTTGCACCTCAATAATATCTCGTATTATGTTAAATTTTAAAATATCCTCTACCTTCTCTCTTTTAATCCCTATGGTAACTTCAGTATCTTTTTCTCCTCTTAAAATATTAACTGCATCATCTAATCCCATCCCTTCTGTTGATTTTCCATCTATTTCTATTATCTTATCCCCAGCTTTTATTCCTGCCTTATAAGCTGGAGTATCTTCAATAGGAGAAATTATAATTATCTGATCATCTTTTATAGAGATTATTATTCCTAACCCACCAAAATACCCTAAAAACATATCCTCCTGTTCCCTTTTAAATGCTTGAGGGTCCATATAGCGGGTATAGGGGTCATCAAGGGCTTTAAGCATACCTTTAATAGCTCCCTGGATTATTTTGTTTAGGTCTATATCTTTTTCTATAAATTCATTTCTTATGAGACTTAAAGATTCAAAGAAAGGTTCTATATGGTTAAATAAAACCTCTTTATCATTATTATCCTCTGCCTTATTGACCTTATAAAACAAAAAACCACTTATTATAAAAACTACTACAAAAATCGAAATTAAAGTAATTATTTTCTTTCTTTGTATCAAATTCTTCACCGCCGAATCTTAAAAATATTTATATTTACAACCAATCCATAGGGTCAGTAGGTTTACCTTCTACTCTAACCTCAAAATGTAATCTGGGAGAAGGAACGCCACCACTATCACCTACTTGACCTATAATTTGATCCTTTTTTACTTTATCTCCAATCGCTATTAAAATTTTAGAAAGATGAGCATATAGAGTAGTAACTCTACCTCCATGATCAATAATTATTATCTGTCCGTAACCCTTTATCCATCCAACATAAATTACCTCCCCTGAACCAGACGCATGAACTACCTCTCCTAGAGGGGCACTAATATCAATCCCCGAATTAAAAGTGTAAGTATTAAAATCAGTATTTTTTTGTCTTCCATATTTAGAAATTAATTCTCCCTGGATAGGTAAGCTTAGAATTCCTTTTTTAGGTTTTAAAGTAACTACTAAACTTTCTTTGGTGGGAGTTTTTTGAGAGGCCTCTTTCTGTTCCTTATAAACTCTTTCAATTATATTTTTTATATCTAGAGAAGATTGTTCTAATTCTTTCAAGGACTTTAAATATACTTCTTTTTGAGAATCTACTTTATGAATTATAGATTTTTTGGATTCAATGGAAAATTGGATATTTTCTCTCTCTTTTTCCACTTCTTTTTTTAATAAACTTAATATTTCTTCTCTATTTTCCAAGCTCATTTTTTTATCGTTTATTTTTTTTATCTGCTGGCGAATATCATTGATAATTTGAGCATCAAACGATAAAATATTTTTTACATATCTATAACGAGTAATAAAATCAGAAAAGCTTTGACTAGTAAATAGAATTACTAAAAAATCAACTCTATTGTATTTATATATTTCTCTTAGTATATTTTCTAATACTTTGGTATTTTTCTTTAGTTTATCTTTTTCAAGAGCAAACTCATCCTCAGCAATTTTTATCTCTTTTTGAGCAAGCTCTAAATCTTTCTCTATGGTTTGCATTTCTTTCTCGGTGTCTTGTAACAGTTTTTCTATTTTGTGAAGTGCTTCTAAATAACCACTTTCTTTTTTTTGTAAATTATTAATTTCATTTTTAACACTTTTAATCTGTTCATCTATCTTTTTTAATCTCTCGTTTTCCTCTATTATCTTTTGATTATAGTTTTCACTATCCACATATCCAAATAAAACAGCAAATAAAATAAAGATTAAAATTAATATCAAAGTAGAAAATATTTTTTTATTCCTCTCAAAAACTAATCTCTTCTTAAACATTTAAATATTTTCCTACTGAAAACATACTTCCCAAAATTCCTACTAAACTCCCCAACAACACAATTGCTATGCCTAGGGGTAATAAATCCATTTTATTCCCTACCATTGGTAAAAAAGGAATGACTTGATGTACTTTATTTATCGCAAAAAAATAAAAGTTATATAAAATTATTATAGCTAGAATGGCAGAGATAAAACCCTGTAGAAAACCCTCAATTATAAAGGGCCATCTAATAAACTGGGGGGTAGCTCCAACTAAGCTCATTATCTCAATTTCTTGTCTCCTCGCATACACAGTAATTCTCATTATATTCGATATAATTAAAATTGAAGCAAAGACTAAAAGTACTAATATTAAAACTCCAGCTCTTCTAAATATATAAATAAAATTTAACAATCTTTCCGCAGTCTCCTGACCATAATCTACTTCTTCTACTTTTTTTAATTTAGCTACTCGATTAGCAATTTGTTCAATCGTCTTAGGGTCCTTTACCTTTATCTCAAAAGAGGCTGGAAGAGGATTTACTTCTATAGCAGTAAATATATCTTTTTGATCTCCCAAATCTTTTAATAAACGCTGATAAGCCTCCTCTTTAGATATAAATTTTACTTCTTTTATTCCGTCTACTGAAACAATAGTATTTTTTAAATTGTCTAACTCAGTCTTAGAAATATCATCTTCTAAATATACTACAATATCTAACTGAGATTCTATATTTTTTAGAAAAAGATTAGAATTTAGGGAAATCAATAGAAATACTCCGACCACCATTAAAATAGTAGTAATACTTATAATAGCTGCCAGACTCATTAAAGTACTTCTCCTAAAACTAAGCAAAGCCTCTTTAAAATAAAATCCCATATTCTCAAAAATCATCTTAATATATCCCTCTTTGTGTATCTTCTATTATTTTTCCTCGCTCAACTCTAACCACTCGCTTTTTAGCTTTATCTACTATAAGTTTATTATGAGAAGCCATTATGATAGTAGTCCCTCGTATATTGATATGAAATAAGAGCTGCATAATCTCCCAGGAAGTATCAGGGTCTAAATTACCGGTAGGTTCATCGGTCAGCAATATTAATGGTTCATTTGCAATAGCTCTGGCAATACATAGTTTCTGTTGCTCTCCTCCTGAAAGCAATTGAGGTTTAACATTCTTTTTATGTTCTAGCCCCATTAAATTAAGAACTTTCTTAACCTGTTGTCTTATCTCAAAGTTAGTTGCTCCAATTGCTTTTAATCCAAAGGAAATATTTTCATATACCGTCCTATTATATAATAATTTAAAATCTTGAAAGACAATACCAATATTACGTCTTAAATAAGGTATATAACTGAGTTTAAGTCGAGATATATTTATACCATCAATAATTACCTGTCCCTTAGTGGGAATAATTTCTCGGTAAATCAACTTTAAAAAAGTGCTCTTTCCGGCCCCGGTAGGACCCACCAAAAAAACAAACTCACCCTTTCTTATATGAATATTAACATCTATCAAAGCCTGAATTTTATGGTGATAAGTTTTATAGACATGAAACATCCTGATCATATCAAATAATAACCTCAATAGTTAAATCTTTAAAAGTTTAAAAACTAAATCATTATTAATTAAAGCTTTTTCTTTTGAATCCTTTACTTTTTCGGATAAAATCTCTTTTATTCTATCCTTATTTTCTCTAATATATTCTATTTTTTCTTGAATTTTTTCTAAAGAAACATTATCTAATTCTAATAATAACTCAGACAAGCCCAACTCCGCTACAAAATTTTTAACTTTAGGATCATATTTAAAAGCAATAAAAGGAAGGTTAGCCATGCTGGAAAATATAATAGAATGAAGTCTAACTCCAATCATCAAAGAAAATTTAGATAGAATAGAAATTAACTCTTCCGGTTCAAGTTTTATTTTCAAGATATCAGCCTGGTTTTTCATCAAAGATAATATCTCTTCACTAACCTGCACATCATCATCAAATTTAAAGGGAAGAAAAACAATTTTTACTTTATATTTTTCGATTAAATAATCAGCCAATTGGGCAAACATTATTTTTAAATCCGACCTATTACCCTTATATTTTCTGACCGATACTCCGATTATCGGACGGTTATCTGAATTCATTAATTCCTGAATATGAGGGTAATTATTTAAAATACAGTTAATATCTTTTTTATTTAATAAAAAGGAGGGATCAGAATTTACATATATTGAAGGTTTTACTACTCCTAAATTTTCTAACAATTCTTTAGAGAAATTATCTCTCACCGTAATTAAGTCAACCTTATTTAAAATCCATCTCATTAATTTCTTATTAATTTGTTGTCTAATCGGGCCGATACCCTGGGCATAAATCATAACTGGTACCCTGATTATTTTTGCTCCTAATATCAACCCGAGATAATACAATATACTCCAACCTTTTCCAGTTGAATCTTGAAGTAATCCTCCTCCCCCACTAATAAAAAGATTTGTATCTCGCAAACAGTTCAAAATGCTAATTAAATGCAGTCGATTTATAGCCTTTACCTGGTAAGTCTGAGAGGTCTTTAAAGGATTCTGGGAAAGAACTAATATTTTTATTTGAGGTATCTTTTCTTTAAAGGCTCTGACCATAGATTTAAGAATAGCTTCATCACCGAAATTATTAAAACCATAATAACCGGAAATCATTATCTTTACTATGGTTTTAGACTTTTTCATAATTGATTTTTTTCCTAAATATTTTTACCAGATAATAAAATATAGTAATTACTATTAATCCTAACCCTAAACCTAACCATACTCCATTAAAAGTACGTAACATTGAAAATAAAAAGGGAGTATGAATATGACAGAAGGTATTAATTAAAGTGACTGGAGCAATAGTCCCGATTATGATTATCGGAATTTTAAATTCTTTTACCTTTAAAAAATTCATACTCATTGCCAATAATAGAGCTGGATAACCGATTAAAAATTCTTTATTTCGGGGTCGGGCAATCAAAGTCTTTTCTAAAAAAATTCTTATCTTATCCTCAATATTTAAAACAGGAAGAAAGGAGAAATTACCTGAACGAGAAATATAAATTACCAAAAATACTGCAAAAAACAGCATTATAATTACCTGTTCAATCAGAATAGGTTTTTTGATATTTTCTAAAATCATTAATTTACCTGCATTCATTTTTAACCACATTATTATTAAAACTAAAAAAAGAGGGATTAGATAAGATATCTTTATCCCACTAAATTGTTCTATTCCCAGCATAAATTTATTATTGCTTAACAGAGCTGCTATTAATAGAGTACCGGAAAAGGTAATTAAAATAACTCTAAAGAAGCCGGACAAAACTTCTTTTATCATTAGAATAAATCCGGGATTATTCTTAGGAAAAGCTGTACTATTTTCTAAATTAAGATTATTTTTTTCCAAGAAATATTTTTCATTACTGATGATAGCTAAAGTAGGAAATATTAAAGCTGCCAGTAAGGCCATCAATTTTATTAAAAAGATTTCTTGATTTGAAAAGAGGAGAAAGAGAGAAAATAATATTCCTAAAAATAGCAGAGAATATTCTTGATATTTTTTTAAGTTAAAAATATTTTTCAATAGAATTAATCCACCTGAAATAACTCCCAGGATCAGTAAAAGAATAAATATCTTTGGTTCTTGATAGGTGGCAGAAAGTAAACTGGCTTTTCCTGTGCTAAAACCACTCGCTTTTAAATTCTCCTTTATAGCTCTAATATAAGATAAATTCTCCTCGATAATATCAGAGTCAGACTTCATAAAAGGTTTGATATAAAAGATTCTAACCTTTCTTTCTTTAGCTGCTCTAATCCATCTATCTATGGCTTCCTGTTTGGGAATAATCTCCATTTCCTCTTTGGTAATACTATGAACTCTAACTGCTAATTCGCTTGCTGATTGGGCAATTGTTTCAATTCCTTTCTGATCAGCAAATTCAATAATTCCGTAGGGATATCCTTTTGTTTTTAGAATTTTTGCAGTAAAAATTAAATTTTCTTGGAAAGGGTAACCCAAAGCTGTTTCACCATCAAAAATTATCCCTGAAATCTTTCCTGCTTCATCGCTCTCTTTAAATTTAAAATCTATATCTTCCTTATTTATTGGAGAGAAATTTTTTAAACGTAAAAAAACCTGAAAGCCTAAATTTCTTACTAATTCAATATCTTCTTCAGAAAACCCTAAACTTAAATCAACAAGTTTTTCTTCACTCCCTTTTACCTTTAGACCTTTATAAGGAAAAATGGTAAGATCTCTTACTAAATTCTCCCCTAATTGTCTTTGTAGATTATCTTTTATACGAAAATAATCGTTTTTGTCTTTAAATATAATATAAGTTTCCCCTGGTGAAGACTGATATTTTTCAAATGGATCAATCGATTTTAAAAAGAAATTTAATTTATTAAACTCTTGGTCAGAAAAATAAAGTATTTTTTCGGATAAGGCAAGACTTTCCAGAGTATCTTCGTGAATAGCTATAGAATTAATCCCAGAGTTTTCTATTTTAACTAACAATTCATTTTCATCATAACCTTCCTGGTAACACAATTCTCTCAATTCGTTTAGGCTCATCACCAATTCTACTTGTTTAAAATCACTTTCCATTTTGGAACGATGAAAATTAACCACTCCGGAAACTATTAAAGCTAGAATAATAAAGAGAATTAATAACGAATAAGATTTTTTTAGCAAGATACCTATCCTCTATTTTATATTTTAATAAAACTGAAGATATTTTATCATATTTAGAAATATAAGTAAAAACTTTAAACGAAAATCTAAAAACTATAATTCAAAATTCAAAACCTTTTTTCGTATATCGTATATAGTATATAGTATATCGAAAAGAATAATAATATATCGCGAATTGTAGATTGTAAAGAATTCAGAAGTCAGGATCCAGAAGTCAGAATAAAATAGTATTTCGTTGATAGTATATTGTATTTAGTGTAGAGTAGATAATTTAAAGGTGCTTTACGAAATACGCAATACGCAATACGAATTAGCTTTATTTCAATAAAGCTAACATTACTCCAGCAGCAACCGCAGTTCCTATTACTCCTGCCACATTAGGGCCCATAGCATGCATTAATAAAAAGTTTTTTGGATTTGCTTCTCGCCCGACTTTCTGGACCACTCTTGCAGACATAGGTACTGCAGATACTCCGGCAGCACCAATTAAAGGATTAATCTTTCCGCCAGTAATTTTATTTAATAACTTCCCAAACAAAACTCCCCCCGCTGTACTAAAAGCAAAGGCAATTAAACCTAAAATTATTATTTTAATAGTCTGAAAGGTCAAAAAATATTTGGCTTGCATGGTAGCTCCAACACAGGTAGCCAAAAATATAGTAACAATATTAATTAATTCATTCTGAGCCGTATTTGACAATCTATTCACTACTAAACTCTCTCTAAATAGATTTCCTAACATTAACATACCAATAATAGGAACCGAAGGTGGCAATAAAAGACCGATTAAAACGGTCGAAATAATGGGAAAGAGTATCCTTTCTGTACGAGATACCGGCCTGAGTTGTTTCATAACTATCTTTCTCTCCTCAGGGGTAGTCAATAATTTCATTATGGGAGGTTGAATTAAAGGAACCAATGACATATAAGAATATGCTGCCACTGCAACTGCCCCTAATAAATGAGGAGCTAATTTCACGGTAAGATAAATAGCCGTTGGTCCATCCGCTCCTCCAATAATTCCTATGGAAGCTGCTTCTTGAATAGTAAAGCCTAGAATTTTTGCCCCGATTAAAGCAATAAAAACACCTAATTGAGCTGCTGCTCCCAAAAGGAGAGTTATAGGATTAGAAATTAAGGGACCAAAATCCGTCATTGCTCCAATACCCATAAATACTAAACAAGGAAATATTTCATGATTTATCCCAAATGAGATAAAATATAAAAGACCTCCTTCCTCCATTAACCCAGCTAAAGGTAAATTCACTAATACTGCTCCAAAGCCGATGGGCAGAAGAAGCAAAGGCTCAAACTTCTTTGCTATAGCAAGATATAATAATACTCCTCCCACCAGAAGCATTATTATATTACCTTTAGTAAGTGCAGCAAAACCCGAAAGAGTAAATAAAGAAAGGATCTTCATTAAAAAATTCATTTAAATTCTCCTTTCTATCCTAACCTATCACCATCAAGATATCGCCTGTATCAACCATATCATTTACTGCTACATTTATCTTTTTTACATTTCCAGAGGTATCAGCTATAATTTCATTTTCCATCTTCATTGCCTCTAAGATTAATAAAGTATCCCCTACTTTTATACTATCTCCTTCCGATACTTTTAACTGGAGTATCTTACCCGGCATAGGCGCTAATACTTCTTCTCCAGCTACCGCTGCAGTTGGTGCTTTAGAGGAAGTTGGGCTATCTGAAATCTTAGCCGGTTTTGATTTTACCGGTTCTTCCTTTACTTTTGTTATTATAGGCAGGGGGGCAAAAACAGTTCCTCCTGATGATTTGTTTTCTCCTACTTCTTCTACCTCAACATCGTATACTTTTCCTTCCACCTTAATTATAAATTTTTTCATCCTATTTATAGTCCTCCTCTTTCCTCAATATTTTATATTTTTACCTAACATTAATTCTTGTCTCCCCAGGGTAGTCCAGGGAGAAATAACAGATGGTTTATATTTCTTAAGGTGTAATATTTTAATTTCACTTTTCGTTTTTTCTAAATATGAAGCTACCGCTGCAGTAATTAATGCTACTAATTTACCTTCAACTTCTTCATTTTCTTTTATTGAATTAGTACTGATTACTGGAGGAATAATTTTGGTTTCTTTAGGTATCTTCTTTGTTTCTTTAATTCCGACGATATTTTTTAACAATACCATAACTAAAGCTAATCCTCCTAGAATTAAAAATAC
>JBGPSO010000005.1:0-21103 GCA_041490145.1 Atribacterota bacterium | reverse complement strand
TCTTTTTTAATGGTCGTTTTTCTTCTGATATCCATTCTAACGCTAGAATAAAATTTAAGCGCTCTACCACCAGGAGTAGTTTCGGGATTACCAAAAAAGATGCCAATCTTTTCTCTAATTTGATTTACAAATACAGTAGTGGTTCTTGATTTACTAATAATAGCAGTAAGTTTTCTAAGAGCTTGAGACATTAATCTTGCTTGCAATCCCATAAAAGAATCTCCCATATCGCCTTCTATTTCTGCTTTAGGTACTAAGGCAGCAACTGAATCTATTACAACGACATCAACCGCATTACTTCTAACTAAAGATTCCGTTATTTCTAAGGCTTGTTCGCCCGTGTCCGGTTGGGAGATAACTAATTCATCTATATTAACACCAATATTTTTAGCGTAATTTGGATCTAAAGCATGTTCCGCATCAATAAAAGCAGCAATACCATTATTCTTTTGAGCTTCAGCAATAATATGTAAAGCAAGTGTAGTCTTCCCAGAGGCTTCAGGGCCAAATATTTCTATTACTCTCCCTCGCGGGACTCCTCCTATTCCAAGAGCGATATCTAAGCTCAATGAACCAGTTGAAATAATGTCACTTCCAGAAACCTTGGGGCGATCTCCTAATTTCATTATGGAACCTTTCCCGAATCTTTGTTCAATATTTTGCATAGCTGTACTTAATGCTTTTTCTCTTTCTGGGTTATTTTGTTGTATCTTGTCAGTCATTTTTTGATTACTCCTTTATAATTTTATATTTCAATAAATATTTCAGTAAAATTTATGATTTTCTATTGTTTTAATAAAGGGAATTTAGCTGTTATATTATATATGGGTCCATTTGGAGTTAATTTGCTTTCCATGATTTCGATACTATTAACTTTTTGGGATAAGGTTTTTATATTAATGCTTTTTAAAAGAGGGATAAAATTGTTTTTATCTTTAATAGACTTTACTCTTCCAATTGTTATATGATTGGAAAAACCTTTATTTTCTCTTGGGAAGCCTTTTTTAAATAAGTTTACTTCTATATAATTATATAACTCTTTTAATTCGTCCATACCTTCTCTAATTCCTACCCAAATTATTCGGGGCATTTTGTAATTTGGAAATACTCCAATATCTGAAGATAATTGTATTAAAAAGGGATTATATTGATTGGTTATTTCTTTTAGTCCTGCTTTTATTAGTTCTATTTGTTTTAGTGATATGAATCCTAAAAATTTTATAGTAATGTGCAAATTATTTTTTTCAACCCATTTTATTTTGGATTCAGGTACATTTAGGTTATTCTGAAGAGAAGTTAAATATTTTTTCATCTCTGGATCTAAATTAATCGCAATAAAGGTTCTTATTTTTTCCAAGTTTGTTTAATTAACTCCCTCTCGTTTTATTTATACTTTTTATTCAGAATAAAAAGTATTCCCCCTCTTCTGCTAATTAAGAATGTTAGGTTTATTTAAATACTCTCTTAATTGTAATTTATATTTTTGTCGAACTTTGTTTAAAAAATTTATATATTCATCGGTTTTATAATTAGGATAGGTATATTCACAAGGTATAAATGATTTATTTATAAATCTAAGAGTTATTTCAGCATATATTCCATGGCTAAGGTAAATTCTTGTTGGTCCATTTTTAGTGCTTGCTAAAATAAATTTATTTAGAGTAACATATCCTGGATCAAGGTTTATTTTTCTTTTAGGAAAGGTCATATTTTGCTTAGTATTTTCATTCATACAATTATTTTCTAAGTTATTGGTTATTCTTTTAATTTCCGGGAGCCTATTCTGCTTAATTGGAGTGAAAAAAGAAAATAACTTTTGTATTAAGTTTTTGCCAAATTCCTTTTCATAATAATTAGTAAAAATGAAAGGTTGAACATTGCTTTCGATATCAACTTTGCCAAACCTTTTTATCAATATCTCTTTATATAAATTAAATAAACCTATATCTGAAGTAATTGTACTTATAATAAGTTTAGCTGGTTTTGGAAAAATTATCTTCCCCACAATTACAATATATTCCTTATTGTTTTTATATTATTGATGCTTAAAAATATTAAATATTTTGTGTAGGATTAAAATTATATTTTAAAAGGTAATTATTAATGACCCCTTTATTAATTTCAATTATTTTATCATTATAATATGCTTCGATTTTAGTCGGATATTCAGTTATAATTTCTAAAGCTTGGTCAGTTTTCCAGGAAAAAACTTCTCCTGTAAATAATATTCCTTCAAATATTATTTTGCCTTCAGAAAGAATTTTTATCCAAGATTTATCATTGGCTATTAATTTTAAAATAGGTAATGTATTATTTGAAATATCCTTTTCTTTCGGATATTCTGCAATAATAGCTTCTGTTTCTGATCCAATATTTTCTTTATTTAAAGTACTCACATTATTGATATTTTTCTCGATATTTATATCGGTTTCTTTTGCAATTTCAGGTGAAGGAATCGGAAAGTTCTGTGCTTCTTTAAGAGAATGACTTAAAAATAATAATCCTATACAGATCATAAGTATAAAGCTGGTTAAATAAACATATTTAATAGGAAAGAAAAACTTTTTTTTCTCAAATATAGATTTATCTCTTTTTTGCTTTTTAAGTAAAATAATATTTTCTCCAGTTTCTTCCAAGTTACTTTTACTTTTTTCTAAATTCTTATAAGTTTGAATTATCTGGTCAATATTTTCTTCATCTATATCAAGATATTTACTATAATTCCTTAAATATCCTATAAGATAAGTTTTACCGGGAATTACATCTACATTGCCTTCTTCGATAGCTTGCAAGTACTTTTTACGTATCTTTAAATCTTTCTCTACCTCAATTAAAGAGACGCCTCTTGCTTCCCTTCTCTCTTTTAAAAAATTTCCAATATCTTTCATTTATTTAAATTTTTCTCCTTTTTTGGAAATTATATTATTTCTTATATTATATACTCAAAACAATTCTTAGTCGAGTTGTTTCTAATATTTTTTATTTAAAAATTCTATCTTCTTTTCTATCTTATTTTTCATCCTGATTTTTTCTCCACTTCTTATTCCCTTACTTTTTAAAATATTTAGATAACAGCTCTTCCCATTCTTTATTAAAAGTTCCCCTCATTGAATCTTTCTCTTTATCAGACATAAAAGAAGCTTCAATAGAATTTAAATTAATCTTTCTTATCTCTTCTAAACTAAATCCGAACCTTTGAACTAAAACTAAATATTCATTGGTAATCGAAGTGTCAAACATAGTAGGATCATCAGAATTAATTGTTACCATTAATCCATCTTTAAAATAATTTCTAACGGGATGTTCTTTGAATGTTTTACAAACCTGGGTCTTGATATTGCTTACTACGCACACTTCTAATGGTATCTGTCTTTCTTTAAGATAATCAATCAATCGAGGGTCTTCATAAGCCCTTAATCCATGACCAATTCGCTCTGTCCCAAGTTCATCGAGGGCTGCCCAAATAGACTTGGCTCCTGCTGCTTCACCTGCATGGGCAGTAAGCCGAAAACCCCGGTTTCTGGCTTCCCGATATACTTTAGTAAAGAAACCTGCTGGAAATAAATTCTCACTACCTCCCAAACCAATACCTATAAGCCCCAGACCTAAATAACCGGCTAATTCTTTTACCAAGCCCATACCCAAACGTGGACCATAATCCCTACCTAGGTCTACAATCAATTCACTCCGAATTCCAAAATCATCAAAAGCTCTTTTTTTACCCTTAATTAGACTTTCGGTTATTCCAGAAGCAGATATTTTTTTATTTCTAAAAGTAAAATCTCGAGGAGAGTAAAAAGCCTCAACATATTTCACATTTTGCTGACTCAAACTCTGCAAAACCTGGTAAGCTAATTCTTCAAAATCCTCATATTCAGTAATAAAACTGTTCTTCCATAACCATACTTTAATAAATTGAGTAAAATTAGAATAGACCAAACGTTTTTTAAGGTCTTCCAGATTCTTCAGAGAGTTATCCTTCTCTCTTTTTTGGATAAAATTTAATAAGGTGGGCAAGGGGATTGCTCCTTCTAAGTGAAGATGCAGCTCAACTTTGGGTATTTTCCATATAAATTGTTCTAATCTTTCTGAAAGTTCTATCATATTATACTATCCCCTTTTTCTTTAAACTTTATATTCCTGGAGATATCTTTTTTGATCAGGGGTAAGTTCATCAATCTCTATCCCCAAAGCTTCTAACATTAACTGGGCTACCTGCTGGTCTATCTCTTCTGGAACCCGGTAGAGTCTGTTTTCCAGCTCTTTATGATGTTCATTAATATATTTTATAGAAAGAGCTTGTAAGGCAAAGGATAAATCCATGATTTCCACCGGATTACCATCCCCAGCGGAAATATTAACCAGATTCCCTTGAGCTAATAAATAGATTCTTCGACCATCTTTTAAAATATATTCATCGATATTTTTTCTCACTTCATTTTTCTTTTCTGCGGCTAACTCTTCCAAATCTCTTTTTGAAATTTCTATATCAAAATGACCCGCATTGGCTAAAATAGCCTTGTCTTTCATCTTCTCCATATGTTTCTGCACTAATACATCTTTATTTCCAGTAGCAGTAATAAATATATCTGTATAAGGAACTGCCTCTTCTAATTTCATAACCTTAAAACCATCCATCCGGGCCTCGATAGCTTGAATAGGATTTATTTCCGTAATTATCACTTCAGCACCCAGTCCCTGTCCTCGGGAGGCAATACCCTTACCACACCAACCATATCCTATTACCACCACAGTCTTACCGGCGATATTAAGATTGGTAGTCCTCATAAGGGCATCCCAGACTGATTGACCAGTGCCATAGCGATTATCAAAGAGATATTTCATATAAGCATCATTGACTCTAAAAACAGGAAAAGGAATTTCCCCCTCTTTCTCTAAGGCCTTCAATCTTATTACTCCCGAGGTAGTCTCCTCGGAAGCCCCCAAAACATATTTTTGTAAATCTTTTCTTTCCTTTGAGACAATAGAAACTAACTCTGCCCCATCATCTATGATAAGATGTGGCTTAATATCCAAAACCCGATTTAAATAATGTCTAAAAATTTCCTCGGAGACACCATATTGAGCATAAACCTTTACCCCTTCTTCTGCCAAAGCTGCTGTTACTTCATCATTGGTAGAATACGGATTGCTGCCCGTAACTGCTACCTCTGCACCCCCACTCTTCATCACCAGGGCCAGATAAGCAGTCTTGGCCTCCAAATGAACACTTATAGCTATCCTCTTATCCCGAAAAGGTCTTTCTTGGATAAATTGATTTTTTATAGTATTTAAAATAGGCATATGTTGACTTACCCAATTAATCCTCTTTCTCCCCTCAGCAGCCAGAGAAATATCTTTTATCTCATAATTAGAATTCAAATTTATTATCTTTATCTCCTCACTTTAGATTACTAATGCCTTTCATAAAACTCTGAAACCCTTATTTCTATTTTAAGCAAATAATTGAGTAATCTGAATTTGATTTCACCCCCATCTACCTTTTACAGTTTTAAATGATATAGTTATTGGATATACTTTTAATAAATATATTAAATAAAATATAAATAATTAGTAAAAAAAACTAATAAAATAATAAAAATCAATTTTTCTAATCTTCAACTTTCTTTTTTATAAGGTATACCATCTGCTGCCGGTCCAATTGCCCGGCCTATAAATCCAATTAAAGCGCCTATGGTTAATAGATACGGAAGTGCAAGATAAAAACCAAGGGGAATAATCTTTGCAAAACCACTTACAGTACTTTGAAGTAATAATTGCAACACTTGCGCAAAAGCGAAAAGAAGTGCTGCAGCTAATGCCCCAAATGGTGTCCACTTACCAAAAATCATTGCAGCAAGTCCTATAAATCCTTTTCCCATAGCCATTGAGTTGGTAAAAGAAGAAAGTGTTCCTAATGAAAGTGACATTCCACCAACTGCCGCAAAGATACTTCCTAAAATTACCGCAAACCATTTTATCTTAAAGACATTTACCCCCAGAGTTTCTGCAGCTCTAGGGTTTTCTCCAACCGCACGAATCCTTAACCCTAATACAGTATGATATAAAATGAAATGTAAAACAATCACAAGTACCAAAGAAAACCATACAAAAATTGTAAGGTCAGAAAACGCCCCTAAAATAGGGGTATTTTTTAAAAATGTAAGATGAATTCTATTTGCTCCTGCTCCAAAATAAGGGGCAGGAGGGGAGTAGCCGGTAGTTTGAAAAACTAACTCAAGTAAATAAGTAATAATTCCTATAGCCATAACATTTATAGCAACACCAGATACGATCTGATCACCTGCCCAATTTACAGTAATATACGCATGAAGAATACCAAGTACAGTACCAATTCCGATACCCCAGAGTAATCCAACCCAAGGACTTCCTGATATAAATGCTCCCCAAACACCAAAAAAAGCAGCAAATCGCATCATACCTTCGAGAGCAATATTTACAACGCCGGCATTCTCTGACATTAAACCACCTAAAGCAGCAAAAAGAATTGGTGCAGCATAATCTAATGTTTGCGCGATGGAAGCGTTTAAAAGAGACATATTGTTCATTTTGCATCTCCTTCAATTTTAATTGGGATAGATTTTTTTAACCGTATGAGTTTCATAAGCCAGTATCGAACAAGTGCTTGAAGTGCAATAAACGCCACAGCAAAACCTTCTATAATAGAAGGAAAAGTCTTAGGAATGTGGGCTAGTTGTACAGAAGTTGCACCTGTTCTTAATGCTCCAATAAGGATACCGGCGAGTAAAACACCAATCGGTTCATTTTGTCCAATTAAAGCAACAGCAATTCCATCAAATCCATATCCACCTTCAAATATAGGTGGGTACTGAAAGAGGATGCCAAGCACCATAAATACACCACCCAATGCTGCAATAGCACCAGAGATAAACATCGTTTGGATAGTTCTTCTTTCAACGTTTATACCAGAGGCTTTTGGAGATTCCATTCCAAAAATTAATGTATGACCCATTGCGCGAATTTCATACCCAAGTGTTGTTTTATAAAACAAATACCAAACAAGATATAAAACAATAATAATAATGATAATACTAATATTAAGACGGGTACCAGATAATATTTTGGGAAGCTTAGCAGTTTGACTAATATACGGAGTTCCCGACACACCTGTTTCAACTGCTGCTTTCATGGGACCAATGACCAGCCATCCTTCAATAAGATAAAGAGCAATCCAGTTCAACATAATTGTTGTGATAACCTCATGTATACCTCTTTTTGCTTTTAGGTATCCTGCAATAGCTGCCCAGAGACCTCCCATAAGCATTGCTAAAATAAAAATAAGAGGTAGATGAATAATCTTTGGTAAACTTGCAAATGGTTGTGCATATCCAATATAAGCAGCAGTAATACCACCAACAATAAAATGACCCTCTGCTCCAATATTAAACAAACCGCCTTTTGCAGCAATTGCAAATCCAAGGCCTGTTGCAATAAACATTGATGAAGAGAGAAGCATCTCTGCGAAATGACCTTTCCAATATGGACCAGGGAATAAACCTGATGCCCCAAATAAGAGTTTAAATGCAACAACTGGGCTTCTGCCAGTAGTTTTTATAAAAATTGCACCAACAATAAATGCGAGAAAAATAGAAATAAAAGGAACTAAAATATTCATCCACCAGTATTTTTCTTTTCTTCCCAAAATAACTTTTTTTAATGTATCTTTCATTGTATCACCTTCTCCTGCCTTTTTATTCCCAGCATCATAAGGCCTAATTCTTCTTCGTTTGTTTTATCTGGTGTTGTTTCTCCTACTATTTCTCCTTCATATAGTACTAATATCTTATCGGAAAGAGCCATAATCTCTGATAGTTCAAGTGAAATTAATAATATTGCTATACCTTTTTTCTTCTCCTCTACGAGTTTTTTATATACAAACTCCGTAGCACCAATATCTAACCCCCTTGTAGGTTGAGAGGCAAGAAGAAAATTATGATTAGTAGACATTTCTTTAGCAAGGACAATCTTTTGTTGGTTACCCCCTGAAAGATTACTGATTCTTGCGTATATATCTCTTGGCCGGATATCAAATTCTTCTAATTTTTTCGTAGAAAATTTATCAATCTCGGGATCATTTAGTATTCTATTTTTAGAAAAAGGATAAAGAGTATGTTGACCCATAATAATATTTTCTCTTATCTTGAATGGCAATACCAGCCCTCTCCTCTTTCTGTCTTCGGTAATATATGCCAATCCCTTAGTCCTTAAATTGTAAGGAGTAAGTAGTCTAATTTCTTCACCATTAAATATTACCTTCCCTTTTAACGGACGAGTAAATCCGATTAATGCATTAACTAATTCCGATTGTCCATTTCCTTCTACCCCGGCAATACC
This sequence comes from Atribacterota bacterium, assembly GCA_041490145.1. GTDB lineage: Bacteria > Atribacterota > Phoenicimicrobiia > Phoenicimicrobiales > Phoenicimicrobiaceae > Infernicultor. Next base: position 12,727 of record JBGPSO010000005.1, on the reverse strand, counting down.
AACAATTTCACTGGCATGAACATCAAAAGAAACATTCTTTAAACCTATAATTCCTCTATTATTCTTAACTGTAAGGTTAGTTACTGCAATAACTTCCTTACCAATTTTCGTCTTAACTTTTGGGATTTCTAATACTACATCTCTACCAACTACCATTCGAGCAAGTTCTACTTCATTTGTATTCTTTTTCTCTACCACTCCTTGTAGTTTTCCTCGTCTTAAGACTGCAATTCTATCTGCAATAGTAATTACTTCCTTGAGTTTATGAGATATAAAAAGAATCGTTTTACCATTTTCCTTTAGCTTTGTTAAAGTTTTGAACAGATCCTCTGTTTCTTCTGGAGTAAGTACCGCAGTAGGTTCATCAAAAATCAATATTTCTGCACCTCTCCTTAATATTTTTAATATTTCAACCCTCTGTTGAATACCAACAGGGAGATTAGCAACTTTTTCTCTTGGATCTATCTTTAATCTATATTTTTCAGATAAATCCTTCACCTCTATTAATGCTTTCTTATAATTAAAAATTATTCCTTTATGGGGTTCATCTCCTAGTACAATATTCTGGGTTACGGTAAAACGCGGTATCAGCATAAATTCCTGATGTACCATACCTATTTTTAATCTGATTGCATCGTGAGGGTTTTTAATATTGGCTTTTTCATCAAATATATAAATATCGCCTGAAGTGGGAGTATATAATCCATAAATAATCTTCATAAGAGTAGATTTTCCTGCTCCATTTTCTCCTACAATAGCAAAAATCTCTCCCTTATTGGCAAAAAGATTTATTTTGTCATTTGCAAGAACACCTGGGAACTGTTTAACAATGTTTTTTACTTCTAGTGCTTTCATAATTACCTCATACTATTAATTATTAAAAAATACAGGGTGGAATTATTCCACCCTGTATAAGGTCTTTTATCCTTTTAATTAAAAATCAGTTGGGGGAGTCCAACTACTAACCTCTTTTGGATCCTGCGGTACTGTAATTTTACCATCAATAATCATTTGTCTTAAATGTTCTACTTTATCAATCTGCCCTTGAGTGAGAACATCTTTTACGTGATCAGGAGCATAACCTACTCCACCATCTTTCAATGCCATTACTATGAGACCACTATTGAATGTATCATCTACGATACTCTTAATTGCGAGATATGTTGCATAGTCCACATGTTTTATGGCAGAAGAAAGTGTTCTATCAGGGCAAAGATTTGGATCAAGACCCATATCTACATCAACTCCAATACCCCAATAAGGATCTCCCTTTTCACAGATTGACTGGAACATCCCGTTTCCTGTTGCACCTGCTGCATGGAATAAAATGTCACAACCCTGGCTTATTTGAGACTCGGCAGAACTTTTACCCAATACGGGTTCAGTAAAGCTACCGGTATATTGTCCAAAAATTGCAGCATTTGGATTCGTTGTCTTTACACCTGCCAAATATCCTGCTTCATATCTAAGCACCGGAGGAATTGGCATACCACCGATATAACCAACCTTAGCTGCTTTTGTGGCATATCCTGCAATTGCTCCTACTAAGAATCCGCATTCATGCTCATTAAATAAATAACCTACTACATTTGTAAGATCTACTACCTTTCCACTTTCATCTACAGGAGGTGCATCAATCAACATAAACTTTGTATTAGGATATTTTATAGCAGATTCACCAATTGAACCTGCAAGCATAAATCCAACACCAATTACCAGGTCACAATGTGCCTGTTCAATTAATGTAGAAATGTTTGGTATATAATCTTTCTTATCTTTTGATTCAAGAACAATGGCTTCTACATTTAGAGGTTTAATATTTGCACCTGCTAAGTCCTCAGGAATACTTGCATTGAAATCTGCATCGCTCAGAGGTTCATACCCACCACCTTGTACATATTTTACTTTCGCTGCCCATGTCTCCAATCCACGAATTGCAGAATCATTAAATGATCTGTCTCCTCTTCCCCCAACATCTGTTACTATACCGACTTTTATTTTAGCTTCTGCAGCAAAAACAATCGAGGAAAGACACAAACTCAAAATTATTGTAAGTACAATTACTCTTAAAAGATTCTTTTTCATTGTTAAAGTCTCCTTTCTTTTTAAAAAATATTAAAAAAATTAACTTTACTTTTGTAAGGCAAAGAAAAATAGTCCATTTATCACCTCCTTAGAAATATATTTTTTCTATAATGGTTTAAAATAGTTAGTTGTTTTATATTTTCTTAATATAATTAATACGACACTAGATTATTCTTTTCCTGCTTATAAATAAAAATATTTATTGTTTTTTTATAAAAATTAAAAATATTTATTGTTTCTCAAAATTATTAAGATATTCATCTTCAGATAGTAATATTTTTCGTGGATTTCGACCATCATACGGTCCAACAATTCCTCTTTTCTCCATTAAATCTATTAATCGAGCTGCTCGGGTATAACCAATTCGTAATTTTCTTTGTAAAATAGATATTGAAGCTTGTTTATTATTATTAATAATCGATATAGCTTCATTGAACAATTCATCTTCTTCCTCTTCTTCTGTCTCTATAAATAGATTTTTATTATTTTTAAATTCTAATACTTCTTGTTCATATTCAGGAGATTGACCATACTCTCTTAGTAGATAGGATACTATATTTTTAATTTCTTTTTCTGTCACAAAAGCTCCTTGGGCTCTAATTGGTTTGGAAACACCAACTGGTGAAAATAACATATCACCATTACCTAATAATTTCTCAGCTCCATTAACATCTAATATAGTTCTTGAATCAACTTGAGTGGAAACCGCAAAAGCAATTCTGGAAGGAAAATTTATTTTTATTGAACCAGTAATAATATCTACAGAAGGACGTTGGGTAGCTATTATTAAATGTATCCCAGTTGCTCGAGTCATTTGAGCTAACCTACACAATACTTCTTCTGCTTTTACTGGAGAAGATAACATTAAATCAGCTAATTCATCGATTATTATTATAATATAAGGTAGAGCATTAATATCATTTTTTAGGTTTCTGGCATATTCATTATAACCTTCTAAATTCCTGACTCCAGCTTCTGCAAAAATTTTAAATCTTTTTTCCATTTCGGAAATTACCCAGTTTAATACTTTAATAGCTTGATTTGTATCAGTAATAATAGGAATTAATAAATGCGGAATGCCATTAAAAATATTTAATTCCACTCTCTTTGGATCGATCATAATGAATTTTACTTTTTCCGGACTTAAATTATAGATAATACTTAATATTATATTATTGATGCATACACTTTTTCCTGAACCCGTTGCTCCCGCAATTAATAAATGAGGGAGTTCAATTAAATCTGCAATTATTGGTTTGCCTCCAATATCTATTCCCAAAGCTATAAGCAATTTAAATTTACTATTTTTAAATTCATTGCTCTGTAATATTTCTTTTAAATAAACATTAATTCTTTTCTGATTAGGGACTTCAATACCTACAGCATTTTTGCCAGGAATTGGCGCTTCTATCCTTACTGAAGCTACTGCAAAAGCTAAAGCAATATCATTGCTTAAAATAGTTATTTTAGATATTTTGACTCCCGGAGCAGGATGGATTTCGTATCGAGTAACTGTTGGTCCTTGAATAACACCAACGACTTTTGCATCTATTCCAAAATTAGAAAAAGTACTTTCCAGTATTTTTATATTCTTCTCAATATTTAATTTAGTATCAATTTTTTCTTCAGAGTATGGATCAGACAGTAAAGATAAAGGTGGAATTTGATATTTACTTATTTTTGATTCCGGGTAATCTTCATTAACAATTATTCCCTCTTTTAATTTTAATTCATTTTCTTTTTGCTTTTCTTTAAGAATTTTTTTAGATACTTTATTTATTTTATATTCTTGATAATCAGTTACTTCTTTATATTTTGAACTTTTATAGATTTTTACTCCAATATTTTTCAAAAGGTTATAAAAATTATGGGATATTATTTTTATTCTATTTATCAAATTACTAAATATATAAAAATATGAAACTTCAGTTATAAATAAAGTAGATATTAAGCTGAGAGATATTAGAACAAGGTAAGCGCCTCTTGTTCCAAAGTAAAGGTATATTGAATTGGCAAAATAATAACCCAATAAACCACCACCTGCTCCGTTTTTGGCTAATAGATAGGAGTGGTTAAGTAATAATAACCTAAGATGAATAAAGACCAGGAATATTATAAATAAAAAACCAATACCGAAAAATTTATGATAAGGATTAGGTAGTTTAAAATCCAAAAGAATTACCATTCCCCCAAATAATAATAAGAAGGGGAAGATATAAGCACCAAGACCAATATTGCGAGTTGTTGTTTGAACAATTATTCTTCCTATAATTCCCATTTTATCGGTAAAGATAAAAGCAAAAATATATAATAAGGAAAATGAAATAATAAATATACTTATAGTCTCATTTTTTGTATTTTTCTTTTTCATTCTCAATTTGTTAATATCCTTTCGATAAAGTTATCCAAATTGTGAAAATAGATAAAATCCAAAGATAATATGAAAAAAAGTATATCTTACGATTTTTTAATAACCTTATAAATACTTTCATAGCTCCATAACTGGATATCGATGCAACTAGTCCAGATAATATTAAATTATAAAAATTTATATTCCAAGATAATAATTCTCTTACTTTAAAAATTGTAGCGCCTAAAATTATGGGTATAGACAATATAAAGGAATATTTTGCAGCAAACTCTCGATTTAAATTACGATATAATCCAGCAAAAACAGTTAAACCAGATCTCGAAATTCCTGGGATAATAGCAACAGCTTGAGCTAATCCTATAAAAATAGCATCTTTATAAGTAATTTTGGAAATATTTTTGCTACCACCGGTATAATTTTTATTACCAATCCAAAGTATAGCTCCGGTAATAATTAACATAAAGGAAACTATTATAGGTTTATTAAAAAGTATTTCAAAATAAGAATTAAGAGTATATCCAATAATTGCTGCTGGTATAGTGCTAATTATTAAAAACCAAGCAAATTTTGAATAAGAATTATTTTTTAAAATACTAGACAAATTTTCTCCTTCTAATATTTTATAAATGCTGTTAAAAAAAGAAATTAATAATTCCTTTATCTCTTTTCTAAAAAGAACTATTACGGCTAAGATTGTTCCAAAGTGTACAAATACTTCAAAAGCTACACCCGGTAAATATATTTTTAAGAAATATTTTGCGATTACTAAATGTCCAGAACTACTTACCGGAAAAAATTCAGTTAATCCTTGAATTAATCCTAACCATATTAATGACATATATTCACCTAATTTTTAGATAGTTCATCTATTACCATTAAACAAATATTATTAGCATGATCTCCAATTCTTTCTAAATTACTGATTACGTCTAAATAAATAACTCCAGATTCGGGATAACAAATGCCCTGATTTAACCTATTGATATGATTATCACGAAGTTCTTTTTCTATTTTATCAATTTCGTCTTCCTTTAAAGCTACTTCTCGAGCTAAATCTATATTCCTATTTTTTAATGCAGAGATTGATATATTAAAAGAAGATTGTACTTTTGAAAACATAAATTTTAGTTCATCCAAAGCTTTTTCACTAAAAGGTAAATTTTCATTTATTTTTTCTTCAGCTAATTCAGCTAAATTTTCAGCATGATCCCCTATTCTTTCTATATCATTAGTTATATTCATTAAATCTTTTAAAATTTCTGATTGTTTATTACTGAGAGATTTTTGAGCTATTAATACTAGATATTTGGTAATTTCTTTTTCTAAAGTATTTACTACATCTTCCTTTAAATATAAATTTTTCAAGATATTTATATCATTTTGTATAAAAGATATTATTACATCATTTAACATACTTTCTACCATTCCCCCCATTCTAACTAATTCTTTAACTGCCTGATCTAAGGCTATAGAGGGAGATTTTATCATGTTTTTATTTAAATAGAGTGCACCTTTTTTAATTATTACCTCTTCGCCGGGTAAAATTTTAACAATAAGTTTAATAAATAAATTAACCAGAGGAAGTAAAATTATTGCGGTTAAAACATTAAAAATTGTATGGGCATTGGCAATTTGTCTTGGAATACTTGATGAGGTTAATGATATCAGATAGGTATATTTGTTTAAAAAGAATAGACATAGAATAGTTCCTGTGGTGTTAAAAAGTAGGTGATAAAGGGCTACTCTTTTTCCGGTGATAGAGCTCCCAATACTTGCTAATGCTGCAGTAGAACAAGTTCCGATATTACTTCCTAATATTAATGGAATAGCAGTTTTTATTCCGACCATTCCTTTAGTAGACATAGCAATTACAATTGCAATAGTAGCACTACTAGCTTGAATTATAGCGGTAAAGATTAAAGCTACTAAAACTCCCAATAAAGGATTATTTGAAAAATTTTCTAGAAGTTTTAAAAAAGGAGGAAAATTTCTTAGTGGGGAAACAGTATCTGACATAATCTTTAAGCCTAAAAATAATATTCCAAAACCAAGTAAGATTTGACCAAGATATTTATAATTTTTTCTCTTAGATAACATATTAATTGCCAAGCCTATGCCAATGGCGGGAAGAGCATATTTATCCAAACGAAAAGCTACAATTTGAACCGTGATAGTAGTCCCTATATTTGCTCCTATGATTACACTGATAGCTTGTTTTAAGCTTACTAAACCAGCGTTAACTAACCCAATTAATATAACGCTTGTAGCGCTACTACTTTGAATAATAGCAGTTATTAAAGCACCGGTTGCAACTCCTATTATGGGTTTATTAGTTAATGATTCTAAGATTTTAGGTAACCTGTCACCAGCGCTTTTTTGCAAACTATCACTGAGCAGTTGCATTCCATATAAAAATAATCCTAAACCTCCAACCATACCAAAGATTAGTTCAACGAACATAAATGCCTCCGTTTAGATTAATAAAATATTATTTTACTTTTAAATTATTTATACCACTATGTCCAAAACCACCTTCCCCTCTTTTAGTTTTATTTAATTTTTTTACTAGTTTAAAATTAGGAAAAAATACTTTTTGAATTACTAATTGAGCTATTCTATCTCCTCGATGTATAATAAATTTTTCTTCACCTAAATTAATTAATATTACTTTTACGATACCTCTATAATCTGAATCAACAGTACCAGGGCTATTTAAAATGGTTATTCCATATTTAAGGGCTAATCCACTTCGAGGTCTTATTTGGCCTTCATAACCTTTGGGGATCATAATTTTAATTCCAGTAGAAATTAATTTTATTTTACCTGGCTTTAATACAATATCTGAAGTTTCTGCAGATATTAAATCAACACCAGATGAAAATTCACTTGTGGGGATAGGTAAGGGTATATCATCGCATCCTTTTACTTTTTTTATTTTTATTTCTATTTTATTATTTCCCATAATTGTAAATTAATTATCTTTCTATTTATCTGCAAAGTATCAATCATAATTTTCATTATGATTAATACTTTCATTTTCCATAATACTGTTCTCCTCAATATCTACTTTTCTTAAATCAATTCTACCTTGATTATCAATTCCAATAACCTTAACCAATATATCATCATTAACTTTAACTATATCCTCAACTTTTACTACATGTTTATGAGATAATTTAGAAATATGAACTAATCCTTCTTTACCTGGTAAAATCTCAACAAAAGCTCCAAAATTTGTAGTTCGAGTTACTTTCCCTTTATATATATCTCCTACTTTAGCTTCTTTCGCTAGACTTTCAATCATTTTTTTAGCTTGTTTTATTGAATTTTCATTAATTGAAGAAATATATATTTCACCATCTTCTTTAATATCAATAGTAGCCCCAGTAACTTCTATAATTTTTTTAATATTTTTTCCACTAGGACCTATCACAATCCCTATTTTATTAGGATCTATCTTTAAAATAGTTATTTTTGGAGCATAGATAGATAAGTCTTTTTTTGGTTCAGAAATTACTTCATTCATCTTATTAAGAATAAATAATCTGGCTTTTTTTGATTTTTGTAAAATATCAAATAATGTATTTTTAGAAATACCGGCAATTTTCAAATCCATCTGAATAGCAGTAATTCCCTGGCTACTCCCAGCAGCTTTAAAGTCCATATCTCCATAGTGATCTTCCAAACCCAAAATATCTGTTAATATTTCTATTTTTTCATTTTCTTTTACTAGTCCCATAGCAATTCCAGCTATAGGTCTTTTTATGGGCACCCCTGCATCCATTAAAGATAAACTTCCTCCGCAAACAGTAGCCATAGAAGAAGAACCATTTGATTCTAAAATTTCAGAAACAACACGAATAGTATAAGGAAATTCATCTTCTAAAGGTATTAAAGATTTTAAGGCTTTTTCTGCTAATGAACCATGACCAATCTCTCGTCTAGATTGGCTCCTTCTAGGTCTTATTTCTCCAACACTGAAAGGTGGAAAATTATAATGCAAATAAAATCTTTCAGAAGAATCTTCTTCTAAGGTATCAATGAATTGTCTATCTTTAAAAGTCCCCAAAGTAGTAATAACTAGGGCCTGAGTTTGTCCTCTGGTAAATAAAGCACTTCCATGAACTCTAGGGAGTATTCCTATTTCACAACTAATAGGTCGTATATCGTCAAATTTTCTTCCATCTACTCTTCTTTTTTCTTTAATTATTAAATTGCGAATAATTTCTCTACAAATATCATCATAAATATTCTTTAAGAAATAAATATCATCTTCTTCGATAGATAATTTTTCCATAATCTTATTTAATATCTTCTTTAATAAATTCTCTCTCTCTTTTTTTTCAATTATGCAAGTGGCTTCTTTAATTTCAGGTTCATAAAGGTTTTTAATTAACTTATAATATTTATCTTTTTTTTCGGTAATTTCTGAAAAATTATATTCCTTTTTTGTATTTGATTTTCCCAAAATATTTACTAATTTTTCTTGGCTTTCTACGATTGTTTTTATTGATTCCTGAGCAATATTAATTGCTTTTAATATAATTTCTTCCGAGACTTCACAGGCCTTTCCTTCCATCATCATAATAGAATCTTTTGTTCCAGCAATAATCAAGTCTAATTCACTATTTTCTAATTCTTGAGAAGTGGGATTTACTACCAATTCATTTTCTATTAATCCAATCCTTACTGCTCCTATGGGATGTTGAAAAGGAATATCTGATATCCATAGAGCTGCCGAAGCTCCAATAATAGCTAGAACATCCGGTAAATTTTTTTGATCATAGGAAAGAACAGTAACAATAATCTGAACATCATTCATATATTCTTTAGGAAATAAAGGCCGTAACGGGCGATCAATAAGTCGAGAAGTTAATATGGCATTATTACTCGGTCTGCCTTCTCTTTTGAAAAAGCCACCAGGTATTTTACCAGCAGCATAAAATTTTTCCTCATAATCTACCAATAAAGGAAGGAAGTCTATTCCTTCACGCGGTTCATCAGAAGCGACTACAGTCGCTAATACAGTAGTTTCTTCGCATCTCACGACTACTGAAGCTGTTGACTGTTTAGCTATTTTGCCAGTCTCCACCTTAATTATCTTATTACCTAAATTTATTTCAATTTCTTTTGTTCCTAACATTAAAATAATTATTTCCTCCTTATTATTTGAAAGTTAATATCGTTCATTATATATAAAATATTTTATTTATTATTTTCTTAAATTGAGTGATTCAATAACTTTTCGGTATTTATTAATATCTTTATCTTTAATATAATTTAATAATCTTCTTCTTTTACTAACCATCTTTAATAAACCTTGCTTGGAATGAAAATCTTTTTTGTTCTTTATTAAATGTTCGGTAAGATCATTTATATTTTCGGTCAATAAAGCAATTTGAACTTCGGGTGACCCGGTATCAGTAGTATGGTGCTGATATTTTTTTATTATTTCTTCCTTTTCTTCTTTAACAAAAACCATGTCATTATCTCCTTTTTATTTTTTATTCAAGTATAATCTTATTGGTAAATATTATATCTTATATATTTTATCATAAACAATTAGACCCTTCAACTTAAAATTAGTATCGAGTGAAAATAGTATCAAGTATATAGTATCGAGTATCGAGTATAAATACAGTAACAAGTAATGAGTAATAAGTGATAAGATTAAATTTCCGAAATCACAAAAACACATTACTTATTACATGTTATTTGTCATTTTGTGAGCTGTTAAAATATCATCTTCTATCTGTTTCTTTAATAAACCTGCATGGTTAAAGTATTTTTCATTCCTTATTTTTTGTAATATATTAATATTTACTACTTGGTTATAAATACTTTTATTAAAATTTATAATATGAACTTCTACTGTCTTATTTTTTTCTTTAAAAGTAGGTTTAATACCTATATTCATTAAACCATAATATTTTTGATTATCAATATTGATCTCAACTAAATATACTCCGTTAGCAGGAAGTATTTTTTCTAATGGTATCTCAATATTAGCTGTAGCAAAATTTAATAATTTTCTTCCTCTTCCCTTTCCAGAGATCACTCTTCCTGAAATTATCACATTATGCCCCAATAATTTTTTCGCTTTTTTAGTATCTCCCAATCTAATATATTCTTTAATTATAGTGCTACTAATGATGGTTTTATTTATAACTTCTGGTTTTAATATACTGGTTTTAAATTTATAGATCTTACCATATTCCTTTAAACAATCTACATTTCCTTTACCTTGAAAACCAAATTTATAATTAAAACCTACAAAAAGTTCTTTTACTTGTAAACTATTGACTAAAATTTTAACTATAAAGTCTTTAGGTGACATTTTACTCAAAAGTTTGCTAAATTTAATAATAAGAAAAATATCCACCTCTAAATCTCTAATTAAGTTTATTCTTTCTTTTAGAGTAGTTAATAAAACAACATTATTTTCTGGAATAATTATTCGGTCAGGATGAGGATCGAAAGTTACCACAATGCTTATCCCCTTATTTTTTTTAGCTTTATCAACTGTTAATTTAATTAATTTTCGATGACCTAAGTGTACACCATCAAATACACCTAAAGCTATATAGCGGCTTTTTTTAGGCAACTTTATATTTCTTGAGTATCTTACAATTTTCATAATTAATTATTGTGGTTTGAATTGAAATAATTAAAGATTTCTAAAAACTTTTATTGGTTTAAATATTAGATCTTTTTCATTTTTTTTAATTGGAATACCGATGGATAATAAATTATTTTCTAGATCATATATTTTTATAAATTTGTTTCTTCCTATTTTAGATATTTTGGTATTGGTAGTAATTTGTTCATTTGATATACTCCCGCCATTCAGAACAGTTTTAATTGCTTCATTTCTTACGGTTATATTATTTAATCCTTTAAGGGCAGAATCGATACTAATAAAATATTTTTTTTCTAATATTTTTTCTTTCTTTAATGCATCTAAATTTATTGAATCTTCAAGGTTAAAATATCCTATTTTTTTTCTTACCAAATTGGATAAGTATGCCCCACAACCTAATTCATTACCTATGTCGTTACATAATGTTCTGATATAAGTGCCTTTTGAACAGACAACTTCGAATTTAATAATTGGGTGGTTCCTGTTTTGATTAAAATTTAGTAAATTTAATTTATATATTTTAATTTTTTTAGGACTCCTTTTTACTTCTATACCTTTGCGAGCAAGACGATATAATCTTTCTCCTTTATAATGAGTTGCAGAAAACATTGGAGGTATCTGGCTATTTATATTTTTATATTTCAGAAATATTCTTTTAATCCTTTCTTCATCTATATCATTTTTGACTTTCTTTCTTTGAATAATATTCCCTTCCGAGTCTTGGGAATCAGTACTTATACCCAAGATCATTTCTCCTTGATAGTATTTTTTTAAATCTACTAAGAACTCAACAATTTTAGTAGCTTGTCCAATACATACCAACAAAATACCTGAAGCAGAAGGATCTAATGTTCCTGCATGTCCAGCTTTGGGAATGTTTAAGATATTCTTAACTTCTTTTACAGCTTGAAATGAACTAATTCCTTTAGGTTTAAAAATATTTAAAATACCATTCATTATTTTTTATAAAACTTAGATTTTTTAAATAATTCAGAAAGAATTTTTTCTTTAACCTCAGCTATTTTTCCTGAACATACACAACCGGACGAATTTGGATGGCCACCCCCATTAAATTTACCAGCAAATTTATTTACATTAAAATCTCCTTTAGAGCGAAAACTAACTTTTATTTTATTATCTTTAGTTTCTCTAAATAAGATTGAGACTTCAGTATTCTCTAAAGTTCTAGCCATATCAATTATCCCTTCTACTTCTTCATCATTTGCTTCAGTATTATTTAACATATCTCGGGTAATAGTTAACCATGAAACATAATTAGATTCATCCACCTCTAAAGTTAAAAGGGCTTTTCCTAATAATTTTAATCCAGAGTAGGTGTTTCTATTATAAATATTATCTGCAATTAAATTTGGTTTTATCCCTTGGGAAGCTAAATCAGAAACTACGCTGAATGTTTTTGAACTAACATTTGAATATCTAAATGATCCCGTATCAGTAATTATAGCTGTATATAAGCAGGTAGAAATTTTTTCATCTAATAAATCTAAATTTATAAATTTAATCAAATCATAAATAATTTCTCCTACTGAAGAAGCCAAGGAATCTATATAATTTATATCTCCGTAATTTTCGTTACTATTATGATGATCGATGTTTATAATATTCTTTAT
>JBGPSO010000004.1:0-21800 GCA_041490145.1 Atribacterota bacterium | reverse complement strand
GGCTTTAGAAGTGTTAATGTAGCATTAAGACAGACGTTAGAATTATATGCAAATATTAGACCAGTAAAATCATATAAAGGTGTACCCTCTCGATATTCGGATATTGATTTAGTGATAGTTAGAGAAAATACAGAGGACTTGTACGCCGGGATAGAGCATAAGATAGGAGAAGATGCTGCTGAAAGTATAAAGATTATAACTAGGAAAGCTAGCGAGAGAATAGCCAGGTTTGCTTTTGAATTAACTAAGAGGGAAAAAAGAAAAAAAGTCACCGTGGTACATAAGGCAAATATAATGAAATATACAGATGGGCTTTTTTTAGAGTGCGTTAGGAAGGTATCTCAAGAGTATCCAGAGATAGTTTTTGAGGAAATGATAGTAGATGCAATGAGTATGAAATTAGTTCAGGTACCCAATAACTATGATGTCTTAGTTATGCCCAATCTTTATGGAGACATACTTTCTGACTTAGCTGCAGGGCTGGTTGGTGGTCTTGGAATGGTACCAGGGGCTAATATAGGAGACAAAGAGGCAGTATTTGAACCAGTACATGGGTCTGCACCAAAACATAAAGGGAAATTTGTTGCTAATCCTACTGCTACTATATTAGCAGGAGTGATGATGTTAAAGTATTTGGGGGAAAGTAAGGCAGCAGATAGAGTAGAAAAAGCTGTAGTAAAAGTATTAGAGGAAGGAAAATATTTAACTCGCGATCTCGGTGGTAACACCGGGACAGTAGAATATGCTAAAGCGGTTATAGATGCTATTGCAAAAGGAGATAAATAAGATTTAATAATTTTATTGCAAAAAACATCTTAAAGTATAAATTTTATAACACCTAATAAGAATTTTATAACAAATATTTCTATTTTGCTTGACATTTAGGATTAATTGTTGTAATCTATATTTTAAATAAAAAAGTAAAACTTGAAGGAAAAGTAGGCGAACTGAAACTGCTAAAGATAGTCAATGGTTATGGTGAATTGGTAGCGAAAGTTTGTCGAAAATCTCACCTTTAAATATCTATAGGTACAGGCAAAATATTAAGTAACCTGTAACGTCTTAAAAACGTTATCTTTTATCAACCAACTGAGTATAAAGATAAGAAATGAAATATATTTGTATTTCTTATCTTTATTAAAGTAGGGTGGTACCACGAATAACTTTCGTCCCTATTTTAGTCTTTATAGACTAAATTAAGGATGAAAGTTTTTATTTTTTCGGGAGTATGCCTAGGGTTCCGTCTAATCAATTGAGGTTAGAGTCTGGACCAAGTGGCGTAAGATACTATTACTAATGAGTAATAGTGTTACACCGTGGGTATAAAAGACCCCAGCGGATAGGTCCCTTTTGTTTAATTAACAGAATGGATTTATTTGCTGGGGTCTTTATATATAAAAATAAAACACCAAAAGTAGGTGAATGATTATGCAAAGTGATGTAATAAAAAAAGGCTTGACCAGGGCTCCGCATCGTTCCTTGCTCAAAGCATTAGGGATAACCGATGAAGAGATGAAAAGGCCTTTTGTTGGTGTTGCTCAAGCAGCCAACGAAGTTATTCCAGGTCACCTTCATTTAAAAGAGATTGCTCGAGCAGTTAAAGATGGTATAAGAATGGCCGGCGGAGTTCCATTTGAATTTTCCACCATAGGGGTATGTGATGGATTGGCTATGAATCATGAGGGCATGAAATATTCTCTACCTAGTAGAGAATTAATTGCTGATTCTATTGAAATTATGGCTAAAGCCCATGCCTTTGATGCTTTGGTTCTTGTTCCTAATTGCGATAAAATAGTTCCGGGAATGATTATGGGTGCTCTTAGAGTTAATCTACCTACTATTGTAGTAAGTGGCGGACCTATGTTAGCTGGATTTTGCCAGGGGAAAACTATCGCACTGAGTAATGTCTTTGAAGCAGTAGGAAAGTTCCAAACAGGTTCTATAAGTGAGCAGGAATTAAAAGAAGTAGAGGATTACGCCTGTCCTGGGGTAGGTTCCTGCGCCGGATTATATACCGCTAATTCTATGAATATTTGGGCGGAAGCAGTGGGTATAGCTCTGCCCGGTAATGGAACCATTCCAGCTGTTGATGCCCGCAGAATAAGATTAGCTAAACATGCAGGAATGAAAATTATGGAATTATTCAAAAAAGAGGTTAAATTTTTAGATATTATTACTAGAAAGGCTATAGAGAATGCTATTGCAGTTGAAATGGCTTTGGGGGGTTCCTCTAATACGATGCTTCATACTCTGGCTATAGCCTTTGAAGCAGGTATTCCTTTTAATCTAGATGATTTTAACCAGATAAGAGAACAAGTTCCTCAATTGTGCAGCCTTTCTCCTGCCGGAGAGCACCATATTCAAGATTTAGATAGAGCAGGAGGTATTTCGTCCCTAATTAAAGAGCTAAATAGAAAGAAGGTAATTAATTTAGAAGAGATTACCGTAACCGGTAAAACTGTTAGTGAGAATATTAAAAGTGCTCAAATATTAAATAACCAAGTAATAAGAAATATAGAAAATGCCTATAATCCGAAAGGTGGTATTGTGTTTCTAAAGGGTAATTTAGCTCCCCAAGGTGCGGTAGTAAAAAGTTCAGCGGTTCATCCGGATATGTTAAGGCATGAGGGTTCAGCAAGAGTATTTAATTCAGAAGAAGAGAGTACTAAAGCAATTTTAGAAGGTAAGATTAAAAAAGGAGATGTAATAGTAATCCGCTATGAAGGGCCTAAAGGTGGACCGGGGATGAGAGAAATGTTAACTCCTACCTCAGCAATTGCTGGAATGGGATTAGACCGCGAGGTAGCTTTGATTACCGACGGACGTTTTTCTGGAGCTACCCGAGGAGCGTCTATTGGACATGTCGCCCCTGAGGCAGCTGTAGGAGGTCCTATAGCTATTGTTGAGGATGGAGATATTATTGAAATTGATATTCCCCAAAAAAGACTAAATATAAAGATTGGGGAAAAAGAAATAAAACAAAGATTAAATAAACTAAAATTACCGTCTTCTAAGATAAAATCAGGCTTTTTAAAATATTATATTAATTTTGTAGGGTCTGCTGATAAAGGAGCAGTAAGGAGATGAGTTATATGAAATTAACCGGGGCACAAATAGTAGTAGAGTGTTTAAAAAAGGAAGGAGTTAAAATTATTTTTGGCATTCCTGGAGGGGTTATAATGCCGGTTTACGATGTTTTTTACCAAGAACCTTCTATTAAACATATCCTGACGAGACATGAACAAGGAGCAGCTCATGCTGCCGACGGATATGCCCGGGCTACTGGTAATGTAGGGGTCTGTATAGCTACTTCTGGACCGGGAGCTACTAATTTAGTAACCGGTCTAGCTAATGCCTACTTGGATTCTATTCCCTTAGTAGCCTTTACTGGCCAAGTTCCAACTAATTTAATCGGGACTGATGCTTTTCAGGAAGTGGATATCAATGGTATTACTTTACCTATCACCAAAAATAATTATGTGGTAAGAGAGGTAAGAGATTTAGCCAGTATTATACAGGAAGCTTTTTATATTGCCCGTACCGGAAGGCCAGGCCCGGTATTAATAGATTTACCTAAGGACATCCAATTAGCGCAAACTGAATTTAAATACCCTGAAAAGGTTAGCCTGAATGGGTATAAGCCAACTTTTAGTGGACATATTCAACAGATTAAAGCAGCAGCACAAGAAATAAGCAAGGCAAAGAGACCAGTTATTTATGCAGGAGGAGGAGTGATTTCCTCTAATGCCTCTTCAGAATTGAGAGATTTAGCTTTCAAAGCCAATATCCCGGTAACTACAACCTTAATGGGATTAGGCACTTTCCCTGAGACTCATCCCCTCTCTTTGGGAATGTTGGGTATGCATGGTACTACCTATGCGAATTATGCTATTAGTGCTGCGGATCTAATTATTGCTTTAGGAGTAAGATTTGATGATCGAGTTACTGGAAAATTGTCCGAGTTTGGTTCACAAGCTAAAATAATTCATATAGATATTGATCCAGCTGAAATTGGGAAAAATGTCTTAGTCGATATTCCTATTGTCGGTGATCTTAAAAAAGTGTTAAAAAAAATAAATGAGATTATCGATAAAAAAGAAAATACAGAATGGTTAGAAACAATAAAGGATTGGAAAAGAAAATATCCTTTGAAATATGAAAATAACCAGGAGTTAAAACCGCAATATATTATAGAGGAAGTATATAAAATTTCCGAGGGCAAAGCAGTAATAGTTACTGATGTGGGTCAACATCAGATGTGGGCTGCCCAGTATTATCAATATACTATGCCTCGAACTTTTATCTCTTCTGGAGGTTTAGGAACTATGGGATATGGTCTGCCAGCAGCTATTGGAGCTAAAATAGGTTGTCCGGATAAAACTGTAATATGCATCTCTGGTGATGGTAGTTTTCAAATGAATTTACAGGAATTAGCTACAGCTATAAATAACCACCTAACTATCGTGGTAATTATTATGAATAATAGCTATTTGGGGATGGTAAGACAATGGCAGGAGCTCTTTTATAATAAAAGGTATTCCTCAACTGCCTTAACTGGGAATCCAGATTTTGTAAAATTAATTGAAGCCTATGGAGGAACTGGGATAAAAGTAAATAAAAAACAAGAGTTGTATCCTGCTTTAGAAAAAGCTCTTTCTTTAAATAAATTTGTTTTAATTGATTGTATTATTCCTGGGGAAGAAAATGTATTCCCTATGGTTAGCCCAGGTTCACCCATAGACCAAATGATAGGAGTTGATTAATGATGAGACATACTATTGCAGTTTTAGTTAAAGATCACCCCGGGGTTTTAGCCCGAGTAGCAGGCCTATTTACCCGACGTGGTTTTAATATTGAAAGTTTAGCTGTCGGTCATACGGAAGAAAATAATATTTCCAGAATGACCATTATTGTGGAAGGGGATGAACGGGCTTTAGAGCAAATAACCAAACAGCTGAATAAATTGATTGATGTGATTAGGGTTAGAGATATTTTTCCATCAAACTCAGTTGAAAGAGAGTTGGCTTTAATTAAAGTAAATACTAATTCCTTAGCTAATCGTTCGGAGATAATACAAATGGTAGATATTTTTAGAGCTAAGATAATTGATGTAAATAGCCAAATGATGACTATTGAAACAACGGGTACCGAGGATAAAGTTAATGCTTTAATAGAGTTACTGAAACCTTTCGGATTAAAGGAAGTGGTTAGGACTGGTAAAATTGCCCTTTTCAGAGGAAGTAAGAGTGCTTCTTTATCTAATAAGAAGCAAGAAGAATAAATATTTTTTCAAAATAAAATAAATAAATTGATTAAAAATATCTAAGACTAATTTGCATTATAAAAAATCAAATAAAAATCTAAAAATAAAAAAGGAGAAATAAAAAATGGCTAAAATTTACTATGATCAAGATGTAAAGAAAGAATATTTGAAAGGAAAGACTGTAGCTGTAATTGGTTATGGAAACCAGGGCCGAGCACAAGCCCTTAATTTACATGATAGTGGAATTAAAGTAATTATCGGAGCGGCTCCTCGAGATAAATATCCAGATTGGAACAATGCTGAAAAAGATGGATTAATGGCGATGAGTATTGGTGAGGCAGTCAAAATAGCCGATATCATTCAAATATTAATTCCTGATGAAATTCAAGCAAAAGTTTATTATGAGGAAGGGATTGATAAAAATTTACAAGAAGGCGATGTTTTGATGTTTTCTCATGGGTTTAATATCCATTTTGGACAGATTGTCCCCCCCCAAAATATTGATGTAATTATGATTGCGCCCAAAAGCCCGGGTCGTTTAGTAAGAGAGATGTATGTTCAAGGTAAAGGTGTCCCAAATTTAATAGCTGTTTTTCAAGATTACTCTGGAAAGGCTAAGGAGATTGCTTTGGCTTATTCTTGGGCAATTGGTGGGACTCGTGCCGGAACAATTGAAACTACTTTTAAAGAAGAAACTGAAACTGACCTCTTTGGAGAGCAAACCGTACTTTGTGGTGGCGTAACTGCTTTAATTCAGGCAGGTTTTGATACATTAACAGAAGCTGGTTACCAGCCGGAGATTGCCTATTTTGAATGTTTACATGAGTTAAAATTGATAGTTGATTTAATCTATAAAGGTGGAATTACTTATATGCGAGATTGTGTCAGTAATACTGCTGAATATGGAGATTTGAAGTCTGGCAAGAGGATTATTACCGAAGAAACTAGAAAAGAAATGAAAAAAATATTATCTGAAATCCAGAACGGAGAGTTTGCTAAAGATTGGCTTATTGAGAATCAAGTTGGTAGACCTTACTTTACAGCTATGCGCAATAAAGAAGCTAATTTTCTTATTGAAAAAGTAGGGAAAGAACTGCGCAGTATGATGCCCTGGATAAAAGACTAATATCGTATCGCGTATAGTTAGGAAAGACAGAAGACAGAATAAGATAGTATATAGTAAAGAGGAATAGCGCGTAAGGTGTAAAATTAGTTAATTGGAAAATTGGAGAATTGGTCAATTGGCAAATTAGTGAATTGATAAGCGAGGTGAGAAATTTGCAAAGTAGGATTGCATTTCAGGGAGAAAGAGGGGCTTTTAGTGAGATGGCCGCTATTAAATATTTTGGTTCTTCTATAGAGCCGGTGCTTTGCAAAACCTTTAAAGAAGTATTTCAAAGAGTAAATAGCCAAGAAGCTGAGTATGGTATTTTACCTATAGAAAATTCCCAGACTGGAGGCATTAATGAAGTTCATGATCTTTTATTGCATCAAGAATTATTTGCGGTAGGAGAGGTAAAGTTAAAGGTTAAGCATTGTTTAATAACTAAAAAACAGATCAATTTTAAATTAATTAAAAAGGTTTATTCTCATCCTCAAGCATTGGCTCAATGTGAAGGTTTTTTGTCTAAAAATTTAGCTCATTGTCAGATCATCCCAGTGTATGATACAGCAGGAAGTGTTAAGATAATTAAAGAATTAAAAGGAAATAATATTTCAGCCATTGCCAGTAATTGGGCAGCAGAACTTTATGGTTTAAAAGTTTTAAGTTCAGGGATTCAGGATAATAAATATAATTATACTCGTTTTTTAGTTTTATCTCCTGAGATATTTTCAGATCCTAAAAATAATAAGACTTCTATTATTTTTGCAGTAATAAGTAAGCCGGGGGCTCTATATAAATGTCTTAAAGAGTTTGCTCTAAGAAATATTAATTTAAGTCGGATAGAATCCCGACCGAGCAAGCAAAAACCCTGGGAGTATGTCTTTTATACCGATTTTGAAAAAGGACTATTCGAAGAGAGTGCCCAAGAAGTCCTAAAGGCTTTAAAAGAACATACTACTTTTATTAAAATAATTGGGACTTATTATTCTAAAATAGAGTAAGGTTTTTTTAGGTAGGGGTTCGATTCATCGAACCTGAATGTTTCGGGGCGGATAAATCCGCCCCCTACTAAACACTATCGGCTAACGATTAAAAAGGAGAGGAGACAGATTAATGGAAAATAAAGTAATAATCTTTGATACTACACTACGAGATGGAGAACAATGTCCTGGTGCATCACTTAATACTTATGAAAAGTTAGAAGTGGCTAAGCAATTAGAGAAACTTAATGTAGACATAATGGAAGCTGGTTTTCCTATTGCTTCACCAGGGGATTTTGAAGGGGTAAAGCTGATCGCTCAAACCATTAAAGGTTGTACTATTGCTGGTTTGGCTCGAGCAGTAAAGAAAGATATTGAACAAGCCTGGGAAGCAGTAAAATATTCTGAAAGACCCAGAATTCACACCTTTATTGCCACTTCACCTATTCATATGCAATATAAACTACAACTTTCTCCAGAGCAAGTCTTAGAGCAGGCAGTTGAGGCAGTAAAATATGCCCGTAAGCTCTGCTCGGAAGTGGAATTTTCTGCAGAAGATGCTAGTAGGAGTGAGAAAGAATTTTTATACCGGATTTTTGAAGAGGTAATTAAAGCTGGTGCTACCATAATAAATGTGCCGGATACAGTAGGGTATGCCCAACCAGAGGAATTTGGCAGATTAATAAAAGATATCAGAAAGAATGTTCCTAATATTGAAAAGGTAGTCATTAGTGTTCATTGTCATAATGACTTGGGATTAGCAGTGGCTAATTCTTTAGAAGCTATAAGAAGCGGAGCTACTCAGGTAGAATGTACGGTGAATGGAATTGGAGAAAGAGCAGGTAATGCTTCTTTGGAAGAGATTGTTATGGCTCTTCAAACTAGGAAGGATATTTATAACAAATTTACCCAGATTAATTCCACTCAAATATGTCCTAGCAGTAAATTGGTGAGTAAATTGACCAGTTTTGTTATTCAACCTAATAAAGCGGTGGTAGGGAAAAATGCCTTTGCCCATGAAGCAGGTATCCATCAAGCTGGAATGTTAAAAGAGCGTACTACCTATGAAATTATGACCCCTCAATCAGTAGGTTTAGAAAGTAATAGTCTAGTTTTGGGGAAACATTCAGGGAGGAATGCCCTTAAAAAGAGATTAGAAGAGATGGGGCATACTTTAGATAAGGAAAAGTTAAATGAGGTCTTTGAAAAGTTTAAGGAGTTAGCAGATAAAAAGAAAGAGATTTTTATTGAAGATTTGGAAGCCATTGTATCTGAAGAAATAATAGGTAAAATTCCAGAAACCTTTAAACTAGAATATTTTCATCTTAATACGGGTAATCGTACTTTGCCTACAGCAACAGTTAGGTTATTATTTAATAATGAACCTTTGGAAGATGCAGCTTGTGGAGATGGTCCAGTAGATGCTTCTTTTAAGGCTATAGATCGAATAACCAAATTAAAAATCAAGTTGACCGATTATAATGTGCGAGCTTTAACCGGAGGAAAAGATGCTCAAGGAGAAGCGATTGTAAAGATAAGTGATGAGAAAGGAAATATCTTTGCCGGCCGAAGTATAAGTACTGATACTTTAGAAGCCAGCATAAGGGCTTATCTTAAAGCGGTAAATAGATTGATATTTCATTTGCCCTTAACTGCAAATTAATATTTAGGGGTCAGACCTACACTTGACACTTTAAAGCTTAGGACTTCAAATAAGTGTCAAGTGTAGGTCTGACCCCATTAAAAGGAAGTGATTAAAGATGAACAAAAAGATAGAAATAATGGATACTACTTTACGAGATGGAGAACAGATGAAGGATGTATGTTACATCCCTCAAGAAAAATTAGCCATTGCTAAAATTTTACTGGGAGATATAAAAGTAAATAGAATTGAAATTGCCAGTGCTAAAGTAAGCAAAGGAGAGGAACACTCCGTAGAAGAGATAATTAATTGGGCTAAAAAAAACAACCATCTAGAGCAGGTAGAAATTTTAGGGTTTGTAGATAAAACAGAATCGGTCGATTGGATTTATAATCTTGGTGGAAGGGTAATGAATATTCTTGCTAAAGGGTCAATAAATCATTTAACCAATCAACTAAGGAAAACCAAAGAACAGCATATTAAAGATATAAAAGAGACTATTACGTATGCTGATAAAAAAGGGATTGTTTGTAATATATACTTTGAAGATTGGTCTAATGGAATGATTTTTTCTCGAGATTACGTCTACTATCTTTTAGATCATCTTCGAGGAGAACCGATAAAACGATTTATGTTGCCCGATACGCTCGGTATTCTTTATTTTAAGCGCGTTTACGAATTTATTAAAGATATTTTAGAAAAATATCCTGATCTTCATTTTGATTTTCATGCCCATAATGATTATGGTCTAGCTACAGTAAATACTTTAGTAGCGATAGAAGCCGGAATAAAGGGAGTGCATTGCACAGTTAATGGTATGGGCGAACGGGCAGGGAATGCTTCTTTAGAAGAAGTAGTGGTTGGAATTCATGATTTTTTTGATTTTAAAACTGGAGTTAACGAAAAATATTTATACCATCTTAGTAAAACAGTAGAAATATTTTCTGGGCATCGGTTAGCTTCTAATAAACCCATATCTGGTTTAAATGTTTTTACCCAAACTGCTGGAATTCATGCCGATGGAGATAGAAAAGGAAATCTTTATGCTAGTGCTCTTTTACCCGAAAGATTTGGTCGCAAGAGACAATATTCTTTAGGCAAATTAAGCGGAAAATCTAATTTAGAATATAACTTAGAAAAAATTGGTATTCAGCTTACTAAAGAACAAAAAAAACGTGTATTGGAGAGAGTGATTGAGCTTGGTGATAAAAAGGAAGCTATTACAGCAGAAGAATTGCCTTATATTATTTCAGATGTTTTAAAAACACCTCATGAAAAAAGTTTTAAATTGAAATTATGTAATATAGTGACTTGTAGTGGGTTAAAACCTACTGCGGTAGTACAATTATTATACCGGGATGGAACACCGGATAAAGAGTTGCAATTAGAAGAAAGTGCCCAGGGAGATGGCGGATATGATGCATTTATGAATGCTATTAGGAAAATAGCAAAAAAAATAAATTATTCGCTACCCACCCTTTTGGATTATGTGGTTATTATTCCTCCAGGTGGAAAAACAGATGCCTTAGTACAGTGTACTATTACCTGGAGGAATCAATATAACGAAACCTTTGTTACTAAAGGGGTCAATCCCGATCAAGTTTTGGCTGCTGTAGAAGCAACCGAAAAGATGTTAAATGTAATTGCTTTTCAGAAAAAAGAGAATAGAAGTCAGAAGGTATAAGAATGATTTTAAAGATTATTCATTTTATAGGAAGGTTATTTTATGGCGATACAAAAAACTTATGAAGAAATTAATACTAAGATTAAAAGTGGTAAAGCAGTAATAGTCACTGCAGAAGAAATTATTTCTATAGTTGAGGAGAAGGGTGTAGAAAAGGCAACAGAAGAGATAGATGTGGTTACTACCGGTACTTTTGGACCAATGTGCTCTTCGGGGGCAATAATTAATTTTGGGCATAGTGATCCTCCTATTCGAATGCAAAAAGTTTGGTTAAATGAGGTGGAAGCTTATGCGGGATTAGCAGCAGTTGATGCCTATATAGGCGCCACTCAGCTCTCTGAAAGTAAAGGGATGGAATACGGAGGTGCTCATGTGATTGAAGATTTAATTTCCGGGAAAAAGATTAGATTAAAGGCTATATCCCTGGGAACAGATTGCTATCCTCGACGGGAAATAGAGACTTATATAACTAAAGAAAGTATAAATCAAGCAATTTTGTTTAATCCCCGAAATGGTTATCAAAACTATAATGTAGCAGTAAATACTTCTGATCGGAAGATATACACTTATATGGGGATCTTGCTCCCTAATCTAGGAAATGCGACTTACTCTACTAGCGGTCAATTGAGCCCTTTGCTTAATGACCCTGAATTTATAACCATTGGCCTAGGTACTCGTATATTTTTAGGTGGAGCACAAGGTTATATAGTTTGGGAAGGAACGCAATTTTATCCTCAAATACTAAAAGATGAAGGAGGTAAAACCATCTATAAAGGAGGAACTTTAGCAGTAATGGGAGATTTAAAAGAGATGAGCACCGATTATATTCGGGCAGCAATTTTTAAAGGTTATGGGGTGAGTTTGGTAGTAGGTATAGGAATCCCTATCCCCATTTTAAATAGTGAAGTAATGAAAGGTGTAGCAATAAAAGATGAAGATATCTACACTGAGATAATTGACTATAGTTTTCCTCATCGAGAGAGACCTTCTTTGGGATGGGTAAATTATAAGCAATTAAGAGAGGGGAATATTACTATTCGAGGGGAAAATGTTCCTACCTCTCCACTTTCCAGTTATGCCAAAGCTCGGGAAATTGCTCAAAAATTAAAAGAAGAAATATTAAATGGAAAATTTTTACTGCAGAAACCTATCCAGAGATTCTCACCAGATAGTAAGTTTAAACCCTTGATGGAAATTCATTAAAGGATAATTTGAATTATTAAAAATAATTAAAAGGATATTTAAATGATAAAAAAGAAAGTAATCTTAAATTTTTCTCCAGAAAATGTGGAAAGACCGGTTACCTATCAGCTGATAAAAAAATATGATTTATGGGTAAATATTTTGCAGGCAAAATTCGAACCTAAATTAGGCGGAAAATTACTTTTAGAACTTAAAGGAAGTGAAAATCAAATAAATGAAGGGTTGAGCTTTGTTAGGCAGATAGGTGTAGAGGTTATGCTTTTAGAACAAGAAGTCTTATGGGATGAAAAAAGATGTATTGATTGTGGGGCATGTGTCTCTATTTGTCCAACTGGAGTATTATCTTTAGACCAAGTGACTTATAAATTAAAATTTGATTATGAAAAATGTATAGTTTGCGGTAATTGTGTAGAGGCCTGCCCTTTACAAGCCATTAAAGTTACTTTTTAAAAAGGGTTAAAGTAAGTGAGTAGAAAAGTAATGATTTTTCCCGAGGTTAATAAAATAGAATATATAGAAAGGAATTACCGCGATTTAATTAAGGGAAAAGATTTGGTCTCTTTTCAAATAAAGGAAGCAGAAAGTGATCTATATATAAGGGCAAGTCAAGAATTAACTTCTTATGCCCAGCAGGCGCTTTTACGCTTTAGAGGACAGATAAAGGATTATATTTATAGTCACCCATTATTTGAAAGTACGCTTTTGCCTTATCCCCGAGAAGGCGAAGTGCCTGAAATAATTGATTCTATGATTCAGGCCGCAATTTGGTGTGGAGTTGGACCTATGGCAGCGGTAGCTGGGGCAATAGCTGAATTTGTGGGGAAGGAACTTTTGAATTATTCTTCCGAAGTAATTGTAGAAAATGGGGGAGATATCTTTATTAAGAGTAACCAGGAGAGAAAAGTGAGTATCTTCGCTGGAGAGTCTCCTCTGAGTCAGAAAATTATTTTAAAGATAGAAACACCAAAAAATTATGTAGGAGTTTGCACCTCATCTGGGACCGTAGGCCCTTCTTTAAGCTTTGGGAAAGCAGATGCGGTTACCGTAATTTCTGATTCTGTTTTACTTGCTGATGCCGCTGCTACAGCAATAGGTAATATGGTAAAAACTAAAGAAGATATAGGACAAGGCTTAATTTATGCCCAAAAGATAAAGAGTATAAAGGGTGTAGTAATAATAAAAGAGGATAAAATGGGCCTCTGGGGAGATGTAAATTTTACGGTGATAAAGTAGAAAAAAATGATAAACAAACCCTTTATGCATTTTTTTAACTTAAGATGAGATTTTGTGGGCTGGAATGCTGATGAGGGCTGGGATGTAGGTCGCCTAGACTGGGTAACTGCTGGATTGAGAATTGGTAAATTGGTGGATTGGCAAATTGATTAATTTAAAAATTAAATATTTTTTATGAGCAGGGGAGATATAAAATGCTTATTAATAAGAAAGTTGCTATAATTGGAGTGGGAAAAATGGGAGAAATCCTGCTTGATAGTATGATTAAAAATAACTTGGTAAAGAAAGAAAATTTAAGTGGAAGTACTGCCCGAGAAGAACATGCAGAAGAAATAAATAAAAAATATCAGGTCAGGACTTATCTTGATAATAAAAAGATGGTTTTACAAAAAGATGTAATT
The DNA here is from genome assembly GCA_041490145.1 of Atribacterota bacterium. Taxonomy (GTDB): domain Bacteria; phylum Atribacterota; class Phoenicimicrobiia; order Phoenicimicrobiales; family Phoenicimicrobiaceae; genus Infernicultor. The sequence continues at coordinate 8,289 of JBGPSO010000004.1, read as the reverse complement.
ATTTTAGCTCTCAAGCCCCAGATGATAAAGAAAGTAATTTTTGAAATCAAAGAAGTGATTACAGAAAAACAATTAATAATATCTATTGCTGCAGCTACCAGTACTCAATTTATAGAGGATTGTTTAGGAAAGAATATTCCGGTAATCAGAGCTATGCCCAATACCCCTGCTTTAATTAATGAAGGTATGACGGTTCTTTGTCCGGGAAGATATGCTGATAAAAATCATATTCAAATGTCTATGCATATCTTTGGAGCAGTAGGATTAGTGGAGGTTATTTACCAGGAAGGATTAATGGATGTAGTTACAGCTTTATCCGGCAGCGGTCCGGCTTATACTTATATAATTATCGAGTCCCTAACTGAGGGAGGAGTAAGAATGGGCTTGCCTCGAGAATTATCTCAAAGATTAACTGCCCAAACCTTGTTAGGGGCAGCAAAGATGGTATTGAAAACAGGGATGCATCCAGCTTTATTAAAAGATGCAGTGACTACTCCGGCTGGAGTTACAGTAGATGGTTTGATGGAATTAGAAGATGGTGGGATTAGAGTAACCCTTATTAAAGCGGTTAGTAAGGCTACAGAAAAATCTAAAGAACTTTCTCAGTAGAAAGATATTTTCATAAAAATTGGAGTTAAAATTAAAATATAATGAAAGAAGAATTTTATTTTTATGACAAGCAAGTAGTTATAAAAAGTAATAGGGGAATTTGTAAAACAGCCGGGGAGTTACTAAAAAGTAATTTATTTAAAAACGTGCTTCATAAATTTTTAAGATATTTAAAAAAGAAAGATTCTCCTTTGTTAGGAATTTTTAGTAATGTTCCTAATTCTATTCAAGAAGAACTTTTATTAAATTGTTTACTTTTATTATGCCAAGATAATATAATTGAAGTTACTAGAGTCAATTCTCAATTTGGGATAATTTTAAAAGATGCTTATCTTTTTCATCAACTTATAGAAAGATTATATGATTTCTGGCGGAGCTATGAACGCTTTTTTATAAAATATGATTTAGAAGATGATAAGGGTGTAAAATCTTGGGAAAAACCTTATCGAGCTTTTAACCAGACCGTAGAGGAGCTTAATCATTTAGTAAGAAAGACCTATCGAAATATTTGTGAAAATGTAACTGGAGATCATCCCAGAATATATCGTCAAGTACCTGCTGGGTGTCAAGTTGGTCTTATCACTACTAGTATAGATTATAAGCTTCCTTTAGTTTATAAAAATATAGTAAGGGATATTCCTCTTATTACTCAAATTTTAATCGAACCACCTCTTATTATTAACCCTTTAATGAATAAGAGGGCGGGGCAATTTAAAAAAGTGGATACAAACCCTTTAGAGGAGGTAAAAATAAATCCCCGAGATTGGCTTTGTTTCCCCGCGAAAGTTGGAGCGTTAATTATCTATTTCTATTTTTATAATAAGTTTATTGGACTAGGGACGGCATTAGCTAATCTTTTTGATTTAGCCAGTGGTGAGGAACTTCTAAGGATACCTGAGGCTATTTATCTATATGGTGTTCCTTCTCTAGCTATAAAAAAATTTGGTGTTCCTCCTACTATTTTCTATGATGATGAAAAAAATAATCTTTTAGTAGCAGCTCTTCCGGCTCTAAATAAAATGGGATATTTTGGCTATATCAAAAAGATGATGCTTACTTTACATAATATTGTAATGATGAAGAGGGGGCGATTACCTGTTCATGGAGCAATGGTAAGAATTTGTTTGAAAAATGGTAAATCTGCTAATCTGGTAATAGTAGGAGATACTGGAACAGGAAAATCAGAGACTTTAGAGGCCTTTAGAGTTTTGGCTAAGGAATATATTCGGGATATGAGTATTATCTATGATGACATGGGGTCTTTAGAGATAAGCGAAAAAGGAGAAGTAAAAAGCTTTGGTACTGAAGTTGGTGCATTTGTCAGATTAGATGACTTACATCCTGGCTATGCTTTTGGAATAATGGATAGAGCTATTATTATGAGTCCTCATAAGATTAATGCTCGAGTAGTTATACCTATTACCACTTCACAGGAAATATTAAAGGGATATAAGGTAGATTATTTCCTTTATGCTAATAATTATAAAGAAGTAGATGCTAGTCATCCTATATATGAAGAATTTTCTTCTCTGGAAGAGGCAATTACTATATTTCGAGAGGGAGCTCGATTAGCTAAGGGGACTACAACCGAGAAAGGTTTAGTGCGGAGCTATTTTGCTAATATTTTCGGTCCCGTACAGTATAAAGAATTACACGAGAGGATTGCCTTAAGATATTTCAATAAACTATTTGAAAATAAAGTTAAAGTTGGCCAGTTAAGGACGAGGTTAGGTATTCCGGGATATGAACAGAAAGGGCCAGAAAAGGCGGCTCGAGAATTACTGAAAATTATTAATGAATAGAAGATATAAAAATTAAATAAAATCGTATAATATCGTATCGCGTAAAGAGAATAGAAGTCAAAAGGTGTAGGGACACGATGCATCAGGCCCACAGATGCCTTAGGTGATGTTAGTTTAATTAGAGAGGGAGATAATTTATGGTGGAGTTAAAGGAACTACAAGAAGCCCTATTTCTAGGGGATATTTCTAAAGTAAAGGAGATTATCCAGAAAGCTTTACAGGAAAATATAGATCCTAAGGAAATTTTAGAACAGGGCTTAATTAAAGGGATGGAGATTGTGGGAATAAAATTCAAGAACAATGATATTTTTCTTCCTGAAGTGTTATTAGCTTCTCAAGCTATGTATGGAGGTATGGAATTGTTACAGCCCATATTAATTAAAAGTGGAGTAAAGGCGGTAGGTAAGGTGATAATTGGTACAACCAAGGGTGATTTGCACGATATTGGCAAGAACCTGGTAGCTATGATGTTAAAAGGGGGAGGTTTTGAAGTTATGGATTTAGGGATAGATGTCTCACCCGAAAAATTTTTAAAAGCCACTCAAGAATATCATCCAGATATAGTAGGGATGTCTGCTTTATTAACTACTACTATGATGGGGATGAAGGAAGTAATAACTATTTTAAAGAAAAAAGGTTTAAGAGATAAAGTAAAGGTAATGATTGGGGGGGCTCCTATTAATCAAGAATTTGCAGATGAAATTGGGGCAGATGGATATGCCCCAGATGTTGTCTCGGCAGTGGAAAAGGCTAAAAAGTTTTTAAAAGAATTAAGGAGATAATAAAAAATGCTTATCATTGGAGAAAAGATAAATTCCAGCCGAAACAATATTCAAGAAATGGTGGAAAGAAAGAATAAAGAGTTTATTCAAGAGTTAGCTCGAAAACAGGTTGAAGGTGGAGCCCAGATGCTGGATATAAATATTGGGACCATTAGAAAGAACGAACCAGAAGATATGAAATGGCTGGTAAAGACAGTTCAAGAGGCAGTGAATGTTCCTTTATGTATTGATAGCCCTAACTATATGGCTATAAAAGCAGGGTTAGAAGTTTATGATTGGAGTAAAGGGAAAGCCTTGATTAATTCAGTGACTGCAGAGAGAAAAAAACTGGAATTAATTTTACCCTTGGTTAAAAAATATCAGTGTTCAGTAGTTGCCCTTACTATGGATGAACAGGGAATCCCTCAGAACTCTAAAGAAAGATGTAAAATTGCTGATGAATTAATTAAAAAGTTTACCAGCGAAGGAATTCTCACCGAAGATATATATATCGATCCTTTAACTTTACCAGTTAGTGCTAATATTCAAAATTCTGATATTGTTCTGCAGACTTTAAGGAGAATTAAGAATTCTTATCCTGAAGTTAAAACAATTATAGGATTAAGCAATATTTCCTATGGGTTACCGGAAAGAAGTTTAATTAATCAAAGTTTCCTGGTTTTGGCTATGGCATATGGTCTTAATGCAACAATTTTGGATTCTACTAATAAAAATTTAATGGCCTTAATTAAAGCAACTGACCTTTTGTTGGGTAAAGATGAATTTTGCAAACAATATCTTATGGCCTTTCGAGAAGGAAGATTATAATTTTAATTAATGGGGAGCAAAAAAGGGAGGAGTAATGATAATGAATTTAAGAGAGAAACTGGCCGCAAAAAAATTTGTAGTAACAGTGGAATTAGATCCCCCGAAAACTTTAAATTTAGATAAAATATTAAGAGAGATAAATAGTACCAATTTCAGAAAAGTAGTAGATGCGGTAAATGTTACCGATTGCCCTCTGGCTAAATTAAGGATGAGTCCTATTGCCCTTTCACATATTATTCAGGAAAAAATAGGATTAGAATCAATTTTTCATATCACTTGCCGAGATAGAAATTTGTTGGGTTTACAAGCAGAGCTTTTAGGTGCATCTGCTTTGGGGGTAAAAAATATTTTAGCTTTAACCGGAGACCCTCCCGAGATGGGTGATTATACTAAGGCAACCGGTGTTTACGACCTAGATTCAGTAGGATTAGTAAAGATGGTAAATAAATTAAATAACGGGTATGAATATAAAGGAGAGGAACTTAAAAGTAGAACAGATTTTTTTATCGGCGTAGCAGTTAATCCCTCTGCTCAAGATTTAAAAAAAGAGATAAGGCGATTTGAGGAAAAAGTTTCAGCGGGGGCTAATTTTGTTCAAACTCAACCCATTTATGATATTGAAATATTAGAAAGATTTCTTGAATTTACCGCTCACCTTAATATACCTAAAATTATCGGGATTATGCCTTTAAAGAGTTATAAGATGATTGAATATTTAAATAATAATTTACCCGAAATTTTTATCCCCTCGGTGGTAAAGGAGAGAATGATAGGGAAAGATATAGGAGAGGGAATAAAGATTTCCCAGGAATTTATTGATAAGATCCGCAAATTTAAAGAGGTAGCTGGAGTTCATGTTTTCCCCTTAAGAGATATGGATTTAGTTTGCCGTTTGTTAAATTAAGCAGGGATGAAAGATATGAAGATAATAAAGGACCTTAAATTAGACTTAGATAAAGAAGAAATATTACGCTATCAGGGCTATAGCAGAAAGAAGGTTAAAGAACCCAACCAAAATATTTTACGGATTACCGAAGAGGAAATTAATCGAGGCTATAGTCTTTTTAAGCCTCAGGGAATTTATTCCTTAATTAAAATCAAAGGCTCTGCCTTAGAGGGGAGGATTAATTTAGAAAGTGGGCTTATTTTTAGATTTGCTAAATCTATAATTAAACAATTAAAAGGAGCAAGTCATTTACTTGTGGGAGTAGTTACTATAGGAGATTTATTAGAAAAGAAAGTCTCTGAGTTATTTTCTCATGGAGAATTTCCTCAAGCATTAGCTTTGGATGCAGTGGGAACTGTAGCGGTTGAAGATTTTAGTCGGAAAGTTAGAAAATTGGCTCGTCAAGAAGTAATAGAACAGGGCTTTAAAACCAGTAGGCATTTTTCTCCCGGTTATAGTGGCTGGGAGGTGTCTCAACAAGAAATTGTCTTTAAAAGCATTCCTTCAGATAATATTGGAGTAAGACTAACCAAAGGTTTTATGATGTTGCCCCAAAAATCATTATCTTGGGTAATTGGGGCAGGTAAAGAAATAATTGTCTCTTCTGAAGAAGAAAATAAGTGCAAAGACTGTCAGTCTAAATACTGTAATTATAAATTATAAATTTTATTAGACAAGGAGAAAATAATGGGAAAAACCATGGTGGAAAAAATACTTTCCACCCACACCGATACAGATAATTTTAAAATAGGAGATATAATTAATGTTCGAGTCGATTTTGCTTTTGCTAATGATATTACTGCCCCTCTAGCCATAAAGTATTTTAAAGAAAGTGGGGCAAAAGAGGTATTTGATAGGAAAAAGATAGGACTAATTCCTGATCATTTTGCCCCTAATAAAGATATCAAATCTGCTGAACAGTGTAAATTGTTAAGAGAATTTGCTCAAGAATATAAGATTGAAAATTATTTTGAAGTAGGAAAGATGGGAGTAGAACATGCTCTTTTACCAGAAAAGGGCTTGGTCCTTCCTGGAGATGTGGTGGTAGGTGCTGATTCTCATACTGATACTTCTGGGGCATTGGGTGCTTTTGCTATTGGTGTAGGTAGTACCGATTTAGCAGCCATTATGGCTCTGGGAGAAGTATGGCTTAAAGTACCTCCTACTATCAAGTTTATATATTCTGGAAAATTAAATAAATGGGTAAGCGGAAAAGACTTAATCTTATACACCATTTCTAAGATTGGTGTGGATGGTGCGAATTACCAAGTGATGGAGTTTAGTGGAGAAGTAATTAAAAGACTTTCTATGGACAATAGATTTACTATGTGTAATATGGCAGTTGAAGCAGGGGCAAAAACAGCAATTATTGAGCCTGACCAGATTACGTTAGAATATTTGCAGGGAAGAGCTACTCGACCTTATCAATTATATAAAAGTGATCCTGAGGCATTTTATGAAAAAGTTATTGAATTTGAGGTTAGTAAAATTGAACCACAAGTTGCCTTTCCTCACTTACCTGAGAATGCTAAACCAATCAGTGAGGTTGGCTATATTAAAATTGATCAATCTATTATTGGGTCCTGTACTAATGGAAGGATAGAAGATTTACGTATAGCCGCTGAAGTCTTAAAAGGACAACAAGTTTACCCCGAGGTTAGATTAATTATTATTCCAGCTACTCAAGATATTTATCTACAAGCTCTTCGGGAAGGATTAATCGACCTATTTGTTTCTGCCGGAGCAGCAGTAAGCACCCCTACTTGTGGTCCTTGTTTAGGTGGCTACATGGGTATTTTGGCTAAAGGAGAAAGGGCTATCTCTACAACTAATAGAAATTTTGTAGGAAGAATGGGTCATCCTGAAAGTGAAGTGTATCTTGCCAGTCCCGCTGTTGCTGCCGCCTCTGCTGTGGCAGGGAGAATAGTTAGTCCAGAGGAGGTAAAATAAGATGATTATCAAAGGAAAAGTTTGGAAATTTAGAGATAATATTGATACCGATGTAATTATCCCAGCCCGCTATCTGAATACTTCTGATCCTACAGAACTTGCTCTCCACTGTATGGAGGATTATGATTCCCAGTTTACTAAAAAAATAAGCAGAGGAGATATTATTGTGGCAGGTAAGAATTTTGGATGTGGAAGTTCCCGGGAGCATGCCCCTATTGCCCTTAAAGGGGCAGGGCTATCCTGTATCATTGCCCAATCCTTTGCCCGAATTTTCTTTAGAAATGCTATAAATATTGGTCTTCCTATCTTTGAATCTGAAGAAATTGTAGACCAATGCTCTGAAGGCGAATTATTAGAAGTAGACACAGTAAAGTGCACTATAAAAAATTTATCCACCAATAAAGTTTATAGAACTAATCTTCTGCCTGAATTTATCCAGAAATTAATCTCTGTAGGGGGATTAAGAGAATATGTGAAAGAAGAAGTAAAGAGGAGGAATAATAGAAATGTATAACCTAGCTTTAATTCCAGGGGACGGCATAGGACCAGAAATAATAAGAGAAGGTAAAAAAGTAATCGAGGCAGCATCTAAGATTTATGGAATAGAAATTAATTGGATTGAATATCCCTTTGGGGCTGAACACTACCTGAAAAATGGAGAGTTAATGCCCGATAGCGCCTTAAAAGAGATTCAAGATCTGGATGCAATATATTTTGGAGCTATCGGTGACCCTCGAATAAAGCCAGGAATATTAGAAAATGAGATATTATTGAAGATTAGATTTTATTTTGACCAATATATCAATTTACGTCCTATCAAATTATATAAAGGGGTTCCTTGTCCTTTAAAAGATAAAAAACCAGAAGATATTAATTTTTATGTAGTTAGAGAAAACACCGAGGATTTCTACGTAGGAATTGGAGGAAGATTTAAGGCGAGAGCAAATCAAGACCATTTAGAAGTATTAAGAAAGCTGTATAAAGCCAAAATTAAAGTAAATTTTAATTTAGAACAAGAAGAAGAGATGGCTTATCAGATTGGTTTAATTAGCAAACCGGGTGCTCAAAGAGTCATAAAATATGCCTTTGAGCTAGCTAAGAAAAAGGATATGAAGAGAGTAACTTCAGTTGATAAAGCTAATGTGTTAACTAATATCTATGGATTATGGAGAGAAGTTTTCACCGAGGTTTCTGCCCAATACGAAGACATTGAGACTGAATTTACTTTTGTTGATGCTATAACTATGTGGCTGATAAGAAAACCGGAATGGTTTAAGGTAGTTGTTGCTCCTAATATGTTTGGAGATATAATTACTGATTTAGGGGCAATGATTCAAGGTGGTCTGGGTATTGCTGCTGGAGGGAATATTAACCCGGAAGGTGTGTCTATGTT
>JBGPSO010000003.1:0-26122 GCA_041490145.1 Atribacterota bacterium | reverse complement strand
CTCCTCAAGTCTGCCGGAAATTTCTCTCAGGGCTTCAGCCCACCTGGAAGTGGAATCAGCCATAACCGCCACATTGTATCCCATATCCCTGAAGTATTCAGCTATGGTAATGCCGGTATATATGGAAGCTTCCCGGGCCGCTACCGGCATATTAGAGGTATTGGCTATTAGCACTGTTCGATCCATCAAGGGATTACCAGTTTTGGAATCCTTCAACTTGGGAAAATCTTCCAGAACTTCGGTCATCTCGTTGCCGCGCTCACCACAACCTATATAAACGATAATGTCAGCATCGCTCCACTTAGCTAACCGATGCTGGGTAATGGTCTTGCCGGTGCCGAATCCTCCGGGAATAGCAGCAGTACCACCTTTAGCCAGGGGAAAGAAAGTATCAATGACCCTCTGCCCGGTCACCAGCAATTTCTCTATAGGCATCCTTTGAACTATGGGTCTTGGCTGTCTTACAGGCCATTCCTGATACATTTTAAGCTCATACTCTTTACCATCTTCATCCAAAATAAGCAGTGTATCCTGAATGGTGTAAGAACCGCTTTTTACCGTACTTACTACTTTACCCTTTATCCCGGGAGGAACCATGACTCTGTGAACTATCATAGAGGTTTCCTGAACTCTAGCAAAAACCTCGCCAGATTCTAAAATATCTCCCGGTTTTACCAGAATCTCCACATCCCAGGACTTTTTCTCGTCTAAAGATATGAGACCTATGCCCTCGGGGAGGAATTTAAATCCCGAATCATATATCTTGGAAAGGGGCCTCTCAATGCCATCAAAGATATTGCCGATAATTCCCGGACCTAGCTTTAATGAAAGGGGTTTTCCAGTGCCATACACCTTTTCTCCCATTCTGAGGCCTGAGGTCTCTTCGTATACCTGGATGGTACCCAGATCATTTTCCAGAGAAATGACCTCACCTATAAGCTTTTTTTCGCCCACCATCACCATTTCTCGCACCATGAAATCTTCCATATGGTCAGCCCTTACCACAGGACCATTGATATAGATGATGTTTCCCTGTCTTGCCATTTTATCACTCCTTATTTAACCATGAAGACAGGATTTCTCCAACCAGTTTGTTGCTCTCTTCTAGGATAGTATTTATAGTGAAATCTATCTCCAGCCGGCCATCGCCACTTTTTACAAAAACTCCGCCGATTAGGCTGTCAACGGCCTCAATTTTATAGGTAGCCTCATCCCTGAAAGACTTTATGGTGTTTAAAATAACTTCCCGGTTGTTTTCAATATCATTCCTGCTAAAGCTAAAACTCACCAATTGGCCATCAGAAAACTTGAATAATACTTGTTTTATGGCTTCCATTAAAAAATCCACATATTCCACCGTACCAATAAAAACCCTGGTTCTTTTCTTGACTTCATCCATAATTCTTTCGACAAATTCCTGCCTCTTCTTCAGCACTGCCAGGTGCATGGCAGACCGGGTCTTTAAAATCATCTGCTGTTTTTTGGTCTCGGCATCTTTAGTGGCTATCACTACCGCAGTCCTTTTTCTTTCTTCGTTATCTTTTATAAGAGTAGTTTCCCGGCTTTCATAATATTCCACCAGCTTTTTTTGTTTTTGCTTAAAGTCAAGTTCTATTCTCTCTATAACCACCTTCGTGAAAAGGGAAATTTTATCTTCAATAGTACTGGACATATCATTCACCTCAAATCTTAAGTCCTATGGATTCCCTTATATACCTGGTTAAAAAGTCGGGAGGCCGCCTTGTGCCGTGCCTGTCGGGAATCTCAACTATTATGGGAAGGCTACTGGAAAGTTTAATTTCATCCAGTTCCAGCTTCACCCTTTCCGCTAATAGCTCGGTTATGAGTATAATTCCTATATCCCGGTTTTTCTTTACCTTTGCCAATTCTTTCAATATTTCTTCCCTTTCGTGGACTACAACTCCTTCTACACCAGATAACCTCATACCAGTCAGGGTGTGGGTATTGTCGCTTATCATAAAGACCTTCATAGGGATCCCTCTATATTTTACCCAGTATCATTATGGAGACAATCAGCCCATATATGGCAATACCTTCAGCCAAACCCACAAATATAATAGTTTTACCCACAATATTCGGGTCCTCTGAAATAGCCCCTATAGCCGAGGAGCCTACGACAGCCACTGCATAGCCTGCGGCGATAGCACTAATTCCGGTGGAAAGTGCAGCTGCCAAAAATCCCATCCCCGATGAAGAATTTGCCGAAGATTCAGCACTGGCGATACCCGGTATCAAGAAAAATAGGAAAACCGCTACCAGCACTACATAAATCGATACACTTGCTCTTACTAATTTTCTGATCCTCTTTGCATTAGCTTTATCTTTCTTTAAATAAATATAGAACCCTGCTGCCACGGTCAATCCCGGTATAGCCATGGCCATAAACGATACTGCATACATTCTTAAAACCCCCATTTCAAATTTATAATGTTGTAAATATATATCCCGATACCAAGGGAAATACCCCTTTTATGATATAAACTTATTCTCCTACCGACAGACGATATACTTTTATTTTTACTGGGACATATTCTATACCATCTCCTCGGTAATATTTGCTAAAGAGCTCATAATATTCCAGCCTCAAAGCCTGAATAAATACTATAAGTCCTTCTAAAACGATAATTACTATATTCCCCAATACCAATACTGCCAGGTTTCCCCATGAGGTGCTCATCATCCTGGCTAAGGTGGCAAAGGCTATATAAAGTCCCACATGGGTCAAGGCAAAAGCTCCCACCCTTAGGAAGGATATAGTATTGGAAAGCATGGAAAGCAGAGTCTCTATCACTCCAAACCCCTCTTCTATATAATAATTAGCCGGAGATCCTCTGTAGAGCTTATCGGTATGGGTTAGCTTGTTAGATAGAGGCTGTTTAAATACCATCAAAAGAAGAAGGCCAGCCATAATATAAACCAGTGCCGGTAATATATTACTGTGGGTAACGACAACCCGAAATATTGTATATAACAATATTAGGTAAAAGGCAAATCCTACTACACCATTTCTGCTGAAAAGGCTTTCTTCCATGTTTTTTTCAAGGCTGGAATTTATTATGTTGTATATATAACTACTTAAGATAAGTACTATACCAAAGACCACTGCCGCCACCAGCATGTAATTGATGTTTGCCATAGGCCTGATGATGAGCGGTGATAGGATTTCCTCGGAGCCGAAAACACTGCCGTAAATAAAACCAAAAACGGTGGAACTTAAACCTATCCTGCTCAAAATTCCTCCCAGGCTAGTCCTTTTCCATACAAGTTCTAAAATAAGACCGCTAAAAAGCAGTATAAGCCCCTGGCCCACATCACCGAACATCGCTCCAAAGAGAAGCATGTAGGTCAGACCGAAAAAGGCCGTAGGGTCTTTTTCACGGTAAGCCGGGGTGCCGTACATCTTCACTAATGTTTCAAAAGGTCTAAATAGTTTTATATTACTAAGCTTTGTGGGCGGGGTTATGCCCGAACCAGTTTTATTGATATCCTCCACCAAAATTATAACCTCACCCCCGAACTGGCTTTCCAGTTCGCTTTTCAGCTTGGACACACTGCTGACCGGTACGAAGCCAAACATAAAAAATAGTTTATTACCCATGGCAATCTCTGATTTGAGTTCTTCGGTCTTTTTCTCCATTTCCAGCCTGGAATAACCTTTTTTTAATTCTGTAATGTATTTTACCCTATTATCTTCCGAGGATTTTTTAAGATATTCTATGACCTTTTGGTCCTCACCTATACTTTTTATAAGATCCTCCGTAACTTTTGCGGCAGTGCCCCTAAATTCTGTAGGTATAGCCAGAAGGGTATAATTAAGAGAACTAAAAATCTTCTCCAAGGTTTCCTCCAAACTTACTGGAGTTATGGAAGCCACTATGACATATTTGCCTTCCACTCCCACCTTTAATACTACTGCTGGTATGTTCTCGTAATTCTTCTTGAGCTTATCGTAATTTTCTCTGGAAATCCTTATAAGCCTGAATACAAGGTATTTCATATAAATAAACCGGCTTATATCTAAACTAAACCTGGACAGATATTTGAGGCTGTCAATGTACTCTCTTTTTTTATCGATAGAGCGCGCCTTTTCTTCTATCTCATTGGCAGTGGAATGAACCTTAGCGTAGATGTCCGAAAGTTGCTTTATAAAGTCATCATAGTCATAATCCTCGCCCAGATATTCCATTCTTAGTTGGGGCTTTATACTAAAAAGACTTAATAATGATTTTACCACTTCTTCGTCTTTAGTAAAATCCCGCTTTGAAGAATAGGGCTTTAAGAAAGGTAGTTCTTCTAAAGCTTCTATGTTTTTCTCACTGGGAGGCAGGAAAAAATCGGTGGAATTCACTCTGACCAGAGCGTTTATCATGTGCATACTCCCGTTTAAAGCCACCAAACGTAAAACCCTGTTTAAAAGAGTTTTTTTACCTATAACTCCTATACTTTTCATTTTTTCTACACTCATAAAAATATCTCCTTGAACTTATGCCGCTTTCACCAGAAATTTCCTGGCTTCTTCCGGTGGCAGGTCATATCTTATACTCTCTATAATTGAAATGATATCCCTTATTTCAAATTCAAGTGACCACACATATCCTATAGTCTGGATTATACTCATAGGGAGCTTACGGGTCAAAGCCTTGAGTTTATAATACATAAACCTGTTTATGCGCCTTTCCATATATATATCCCTGGATATTTCTTCTTTTTTAAACAAAAAACCATAGACCGAATTTATGGTCATCCTGTAGAGCTCCTCAAGGTTCTTCGTATAACACATGTCCTTGCGGTCCGCAAAAGTCAGTTTATCTCCAAAATTTATGGTGTAGTTTAAAAGCTCTTCAGGTGACAGGTTGTAAAATTTTTTGCCTCGGTAGATCCACTGAATATTGTAGAGGTCGGCTACCATGCCTTCCCATTCCTTCAGCATTTTTCTGTCCTCCCGGGATATTTTTAGCCTTCGGCTTTGAATGATATTGAAATAACCCATATCCAGAGCCATCTCAAACCTGAAAAGGTTTTCTCTCCTGCCATCTACCAGGGGGTTCAAGACCTCAAAAAACTCCGAACCTTCCAAAGAATATATCAGGTCCCTAATAGTCCTTGATTTGAAAAGCTTTTTAGGATTAACTCGGCTGTATTTACCTAAAAAGGAGAGAGGTTTTTCAATAGTTTCTGGCTTCTTGCCGTTGAAAATACTTCTGGCCAGAACTTTTAAATCCTCTATCTCGTATTTTATATAAAGCGAACGGATAAGATCCTTATAATCATCCCAGAAATAATGTATGAGTTTATCCATGTTTTTGATCATATTGCGCTTCAGAATGTCTTCCAGGTCTCTCCTGCTGACAGTGTCGAGGCGAATTCCTCCTAATAGCTTGTCATAAGAAGTCTTCTCTTTTAAATAGCGGGCTGCATCGGCTACGGACTTCTTCTGAAGCATATTCAAGTAGTCTTCCCGTCTCAAAAATTCTTTTTCCATCACCCTTATCTTGGTATTTACGGCTGAATATCTAGTAAGCTTATCCATGACTCTCCCTATTGATATCAAAAATCCGCTTTAATATTTCATCAGTAATATTTTTCAGAGATTTTTCAAATTCCCGCTCCATATTCTTGAGGACTTCCTTAGTATTCAACTTCAGCTTGTCAACTTCCTGTTGTGCTTCTTGCCGTATCTTTTGTGCAGTCTTCTTGATTTCGTCTTCTATCTGACTTGCATAATCCCTGAGCATTTTCTGTTCTTCTTCTTTATATCGGCGTTCCAGGTCCACCAGCTGTTCTTCCCTTCTTGCTCTTATATCAGCTGCTCTGGTATCGAGCTCGATGAGCCTTTCTATTATAGTTTGCTCTTCCAAAATACCACCTTCTTTAAAGTTTTAAAATTCCCCAAAAAGAGTTTAAAACCTGCCCGCAGGGGACAGGCCTATTTAAAAAGCGATTATCTTTTGACTAAGCTTTAAGTATATTACTGCTATGTTACAAAGTCAATTATTAAGAAAGTCGGTAGATTTTTTCTTGACGCAACGGGGGCATTTTTATTGGCTCGTAAATAATTTAATTTATTAGATATTTTTGACCATAATGTCAGCTAACCTCTTGGGTGTTGTGAAGTGCCGAAGACATTTGGGTGAGCGAAGCGACCCACAAACACGCTGTTATACACCATTTCCTCATTATTTAGTAAATATCATCTTTATTGCAATCAGCAGCAAGATTATACCAAATACCTTTGCCAAAATTTCATTGGACAATCCAATCGCAAGCTTGGCACCTAGCAGACCTCCACAAAAGAAACCGATACATATAAAGACTGCTATTTTCAAGTCCACATATCCTTGCTTGTAGTATGTCCAGGCAGCAAGTAACTCAATAGGCGGCACCATTAATGCCAATGTCGTGCCTTGAGCTTGATGTTGTGACAACCCAAAGAAAAAGATTAGCGCCGGGACCAGGATTATTCCTCCGTCAATGCCAATCAGCCCACTAAAGATTCCAACCACCAAACCCAAGAGCAAATAAAGCAAAATGTTTGTCATATTTAAACCTCCTTTCAGCAAATATTGGGGTCAGGTCTTCACAGGCTGACCGAGAATAACTCAATTATACAATAAAAAACAAGAATTAAGAAGGCATTTTTGATATAATAGAACTTATGTGTTACTGGGGTCAAATCTTTATTCTTGACAAATAGTTTAATTAACTGTCAAGAATAAAGATTTGACCCCATGCCTTCTGTTCAATACAAATTAATAAAATTTTAATTTTCATTTTATAGAAAATTAATTTTCATTTTATAGAAATTTTAAACTTTGCCATTACAATACACAATTAGAGACAATTTAAGGTTAATAAAAATATTTTAGGTCAGGAGGTAAATTATGAAGAAAACATTGGTTATTCTCGGAGGTTTGTTATTTGGTGTTTTTATGTTAGGTATTGGCCAGGTTATTGCTCAGGAAAGTATTAATCTGAACCTTTCCCAATCCATAGACTTGGCATTAGCTAATAATCTTGAATTAAAGAAAGCTAGCTATCAGTTGGGAAATGCAGAAATTGATGCTAAAAAAAGTGAAGCTGGAAATTGGTTAACACAATCCAATTTAATAGAGAGGGAAAGGGAATTGTTACTTCTACAGGAAAAAGATCAATATCAACAGCAAAAAGATGAGCTTTTGATTCAAGTAGTGGATGAATATTTTCAATTAAAATCAGCTCAAAAAGATATCCAGTTGAAAGAAAAAGAATTAGAGCTGGAGAAAAATATTCTGGAAGAAGTGAAAGCCCAAGTCAATGCCGGGTATAAAGTTGATTTGGACCTTTTACAACAAGGGAATGAATATTATGATGCATTATTTTACTATGAAAATACAAAACAAAATTACCAACAATATTTGATGGACTTTCGCATGACTTTAGGATTTGATGCAAACAGAAAGTTCGAGTTAGCCACGATTAATATCCCCGATTTTAAAGAGATTAGTCTAGAGCAAGCCCTGCAAAAAGGGAGAGAAAATAGTGTGGAATTGCAAGCCAAAGATCTGGAAACTGAATTAGCCAGGTTAGAGTTAGAAAAAACTAAGGTTTCGGATTCGTCAAAGTTAGATTTAAATGAATTAGAAAACAATCTGGCAATGGCTCAATTGGATTATTTGATTGCCAATCAAGACCTGACTTATCAAATCCAAACCCAATGGCAGGGTTATGAGCAAAAGAAAAAAGATATCGGGTTAAGTCAGCAAAATCTAAAACAAATGGAAGAAAATAAAGCAATCATTACTCGTCAGGTCAAAGCCGGATTAAGAAGTGAAGATGAACAGCTATCGGCAAACATCGGGGTACTTGAAGCGGAATACCGACTTATTTCTTCGATCCGCGATTATTATGCTTCCCTGCTAAAATTGGAGTCCATCATGGGAGATTTAAATAAAGGAGAAATACAATGATGAAAGCAAATAAAAAAACAGTCATAGCTATAGTACTTATCGTCCTGGCAACCGTTTTGGTTTCTTCGAGTGTTTTACAGGCTAAAGAGATAGAATTGAAAGAAGCGGCCAATTGGGGCATTCAACATAATTATGATTTGCAGAAAATTCGATATGACATTGAAACATTAGAAAGAGAATTAGAAATCCTGGATGCCGGCGAAGCCCTCCAGGTAAATTTAAAGGTAACCCCGATATTTGCTTTTGGCGGTGAAGAAAGTAGTGACTCTACAGAAGATAGTACCCTGTCTTCCACAAACGACACAAGTAATCTTATCAGCCTTACAGCGGAAAAGTCAATTTCAGATGATTTAAATATTTCAGCAGAAGTTTCCTGGGAACAGAGTGCTCTTAGTGAAATATCCTTTGAAGGGATAGTGGAAAATGCTAATGCAGTTATTCAGGTAGATAAGCAAATTTATCCTACTTCCTGGTCCGAGAATGAACAACAGGTTTTTCAAACTAAAAATAATTTACAGATGAAAATCGAGGAATTAACCTGGGAAGAAGCTGAAAAACAAATTAATTTTGTTGAAGATTATTTAACCATTATCCGCTCAACAGAAGAGACTAATCTTGCCGATAAAAAATATCAACAAGCTAAGAAGGAATTAGAATGGGTACAACAGCAAATTAATTTAGGAGAAGGTAGTGCTCAGCAGGAAGTTGAGGCAAAATTAGCCTTAATGGAGGCTGATAATCAATTATTTAACTTAAAGCAAAGTCTGATTCAGCAAAAGCAGGAATGGTACCTCCAGCTGGGTCTTTCAGAAGATATCCAGGTTCAATTTGAAGAAGAACCAGTCTATCTAAAGTCTTTAAGGGCAAGCATGGAACAGTTAAAGTTAGAGACCGAAAAAGAGGAAACCTTATTCAATCAAGCCATAGAAAACCACTATCAAATAAAGATTGGCTATTTGGAAAAAGACAGCCTCTTAAAAGAAGCAGAATTAACTAAAAATGAAGGCAAGCCTACAATTGGAATTTCTGGTGGTTACGATTTCCCGGATCAGTATTGGTATGCAATGGTAGATTTATCCTGGAATCTGGCCGATGGGGGAACGCAAGGGTTCAAAGAAGAGGATTGTGAAGCTACAATTCTCCAGAAGGAAAAAGAGATTAATCAATTAAGCAAAGAATTACAACTGGAAATGAATCAACTTCTGGATCAGGATCAATACAACCAACTTAATTTACAGACCAAGTTATTAGCTTTAGAAGAGGAACAACATATAAAAGAGGTAATGGAAAAACAGTATCAGGAAGGAATTATTTCTTCAACTGAATGGCAAAATCAGCTGATTACTCTAGCAGAAAAAGAATTAGAAGTAGAAAAAGCGCAGGATCAATTATTGATTAATCGTTTAAGTTTAGCACATTTTTTAGGAATATAACAAAAGGAAAGTTGAGGATAGGTTAATGAAAAAAAAGAAGTGGTTTTTTTGGACAATCGTAGTTTTAATTTTGGGAGTAGCTGGTTTTTTGGGGAATAATTATTTACAAGGCAACTCCAGAGAACAAACTCAATCTAGTGATTTGAAATCGACTATCGAGGTTCAATGGGGAAATTTAAAGAAGACTATTTCAGCGAGTGGTTACCTCCAACCGGTTAATTATGCTAATTTAAACTTACAAAATAGTGGAACTGAAGGAGGTATTGTAGAAAAAATCTTAGTTCATAATGGTGAATCTGTCGAGAAAGAACAGGAATTAGTCCACCTGAAGGACAAAGAAGAACGATTAAATTACTTAAAAGCTAAAAATGAATATGAATTAGCCAAAATCAATGGTTCAGCCAGCCAGGTACAAGAGGAAAATAAACTGGCTATGGAAGTGGCTCAGGAAAAATTATTGGCAAAGACCATTCGGGCTCCTTTTTCAGGTAAAATTGTAAATATTTTTGTAGAAGAAGGCGACTATGTTGAAGCAAGCGATGACATCATTTATCTTGTTGATGAGACAGCTTATGAAATTGAGGTTTCGATCAGTGAAATTGATTGTCTACAAGTCAAAGTAGGACAACAGGCAGAAGTCCAGTTTGATGCTTTAGAGGATCAAACTTTTCTTGGTCGTGTGACCGAAGTTTCTGACTTTGCAGAGGATAATAGCGGAGTCGTAACTATATCGGTAACCATTCGTATGGAAGAGATATCCAAAGATTTTAAACCGAAATTTTCAGCTCTGGCTGAAATAATTGTTGATTCAGCGGACCATACGCTGATTGTTCCAATTACCAGTCTTTTGGAAACTCCCAGGGGTTCCACGGTTTTAAGGGTTAATGGAGAAAAAGCAGAATCAACCCTGGTTAAAACCGGAATAAGTGATGGATTTTATACCGCTATTACCGATGGACTTAAGGAAGGAGATCGAATCGTAGTCAATCAATACCAAGAGGAAACCACGAATAACAACAAGGATATGGGCGGAATGATGGGCGGAATGATGGGCGGCGGCGGTCCTCCCTCCGACAGGTAACCATAGAATCGGTGACGCAATGCTTATTATGAGATGAATTTAGGTAATTAGAAAGAATTAACGAAAGGAGAATATAAAAAATGATGGTTATTGACCAATTAAAGAAAATCTACCGTATGGGTGAAGTCCAGGTGGAGGCATTAAGGGGGGTTTCCTTTAAAGTAAAAAGCGGTGAATTTGTGGCGATTATGGGGCCTTCCGGTTCAGGAAAATCAACCTTGATGCATATCATCGGTTGTTTGGATTATCCCAGTTCAGGCAAATATTCGTTGGAAGGTGAGGATATTAGCAAGCTTGACGATAACCAGCTGGCTTTGTTCCGAAATAAAAAAATTGGCTTTGTTTTTCAGCAGTTTAATTTACTGCCTCGGGCCACGATTTTAAGAAATGTTGAGCTCCCACTGACCTATAGCGGGGCCAAATCCAAAAATATAAAACAGCTCGCCACTCGAGCGCTGGAGGAAGTGGGTTTAGGTGATCGTTTAAATCATCGCCCTAATGAAATATCAGGAGGTCAAATGCAAAAAGTGGCCATTGCTCGAGCTTTAATTAACCATCCCTCCATCCTTTTAGCGGATGAACCGACCGGTAATCTAGATACTAAAAATGGAGAAGAAATTATGAAAATTATTAAGAAGTTAAATGATGACGGAAATACCATCATTTTGGTGACTCATGAACCGAAAATTGCCCAATATGCCCGGAGAGTAATTCATTTAAAAGATGGTCTAATCGATAGAGATGAGGTTATATTATGATTATAAATAGTTTAAAAATTGCCCTGGAGAGTCTTTGGTCTAATAAAATGCGTACTTTGCTTTCTATGCTGGGCATCATTATTGGTGTAGGTGCAGTAATTGCTATTGTTTCTGTAGGAACAGGTTCTTCACAACAAGTTACCTCCAGAATTTCCAATCTGGGTTCTAATATGATTACCATTTATCCTCGGTCAGAGGCCGGAAAATATGGGATGATAAGTAGTAGTTCCACTACAGATAACAAATTTTCTTTAGAATTAATCGATTATATAGAAAAATTTTGCCCCTCAGTCAAGAAGGTCATTCCGGTCAATCAGGGAAGTGGCCTTTTAATTTATAACGATATTAATGTCAATGCGACTCTGGTTGGAACCGATACGAATTATCCAATAGTTAATAATTATGAGTTGGATAAAGGTAATTTTTTTACTGATGCGGATATTGAAGAGAAAAATAACGTGATGGTATTAGGTTCTCAACTGGCTGAAGATATTTTCGGCAGCGCTAATCCAGTCGGCCAAAAAATTAAAATCAATTACCAGAAACGTATTTTTTTATTTAAGGTCATCGGTGTTATGGCTGAAAAAGGAGGTAGTATCGCGGGTAGACTGGATGAACAGGCTTACATACCATTAAGTACAATAATGAAAAAACTTTCCAATACCGATTATGTAAGTTCTTATATTGCCCAGGCCAATACTTCAGAAGAAGCCAATAAAGCCGTTAAGGAAATAACCAATTTTTTAAGTAAGTATCTGGATGATGAGGATGAGGAGAAATTCAGAATTATCAGTCAGGATGAAATTTTAGACACAATCAGTTCAGTAACCGGCACCTTAAGCTTGATGCTGGGAGGAATCGCTGCTATTTCATTACTGGTAGGTGGTATTGGAATAATGAATATTATGTTGGTTTCAGTCACCGAAAGAACCAGGGAAATTGGAATACGAAAGGCATTAGGAGCGAGGCACCGGCATATCTTATCACAGTTTCTTCTTGAGTCTTTGAGTATAAGCAGTTTTGGTGGATTTATAGGTATTATTTTTGGCTGGGGAAGTGCATATCTTTTAGCTCAATTCGGCCAATGGCCGATAGTTGTTTCCATATTTTCTATTGGAGCTGCTTTTGGATTCGCTTTACTTATCGGAATCTTTTTTGGTCTTTATCCAGCGATGAAAGCGGCAAAGATGAATCCCGTAGATGCCTTGCGATATGAATAAATAAGTTAAAAATTTTTAAAATATCTAAATATTAAAGCGATAGCCAGACCCCCAAAGGGTTTCGATATAATGAGGTCTCTGGGGGTCTTTTTCAATTTTACCCCTTATTTTCTTAATATGAACGGCAATGGTAGCAATATCTCCGTAAGAATCATCTCCCCAGATCCGGTCATATATAGTTTCTTTGTTAAAAACTACATTGGGATGAGAGGCCAGGAAGTTTAGTATATCAAATTCTTTAGTAGTAAGAATAATTTTTTTCTCACCGAGGTAAACCTGACGAGCTGCTTCATTAATCGTTAAATCATGGATATGGATTTCTTTGGTTGACTCACCTTGTTGGTTGGTAAGCCGGTCAAATCGGGACAGATGGGCTTTAACTCGAGCTACCAACTCACTAGGGCTGAATGGTTTACTGATATAATCATCAGCACCAAGCCCTAACCCTCGAATTTTATCAATATCTTCTCCTTTTGCAGAAATGATGAGAATGGGTATATTTTTTTCTTTTCTAATCTTCTTGCAGATATCAAAACCGTTCATATCAGGCAACATTAAATCCAGTAAAATAAGGTCATAATTATTTTTCAGAGCTTGCACTAACCCCTCTCTGCCATTATTTTTAATATCGACCTGGAAGCCATTGATTTCCAAGTAATCTCTTTCCAGTTCGGCAATACTTTGTTGATCCTCAATGATCAATATTTTTCTCATGATCTGTTTCCTCATTTTTTATTTTGGGAAAATTATGGACTTTTTCTAAAGTAAAGAAGATACTGGTGCCCTGGCCCTGCTTACTTTTCGCCCAGATTCGCCCTCCATGATTAATAATTATTTTTTTAGCAATATAAAGACCTAAACCAGTTCCATTGAAAGAAGTAGCTCGAGATTGATCGGCTTTGTAAAAACGCTCAAAGATATTTTTTAACGATTTTTCAGGTATCCCCTGACCGTTATCCTGAATTTCAACCTGAGCTACTTTTGCTTTTTCGGTCAGTATAATTTTAATGAGCGAATTGGTTTTGGCTTTATAATTAACGGCATTATTAATGATATTTAAAATGACTCGCTTTAGCTCTTCTCTATCCACATAAATCAGTTTCTTCTCAGGATAATCAGCCTCAAATTTTAACTCAATTTCTTTTTCAGCTAAATAAAACTTTAATTCTTCAAAACAGTCGGTTAAATAAGCTTTGATATTAATCGGTGTAAAATTAGAAGGAAGCTCTTTCAATTCTAACTTTGATAACAAGAATAATTCGTTAATTAAAGACTCCATATTAATCGTATTTTGATAAATAGTTTTAAGATATTTATCCATTTTCTCTTTTGAACTGGGAATACCGTCTATTATTCCTTCAATATATCCCTTTATGGTAGTAATAGGAGTTTTTAAATCATGTGATATATTAGAAATAAGTTCATTACGATTATTTTCATATTTTTTCTTTATTTTTTCAGTTTCTTTTAATTGCTTTCTGGTCTCTTCAAAGGTTCGAAATAAATCTCCAATTTCATTTTTTGCGGTAGTATTTAATTTAAAATTATAGTTACCCTTTCTAATCTGTAAAGTAGCATTTTCTAAACGGGTTAGAGGCTTAACGATGTTTCTCGATAATAGATAGGTAACGATGGTATTTATAATAATAATAACCAAAAGAAAAAGAATCAGGATAATAAAGACTGAGTATCGGAATTGTTTTAGTTCTTCTAAAACAGAGGTAATATCATTTAGAATTAGAGCCCGACCTTCAGATTGATCGGGAAAACGAAAATCTATTTTTTCCAAATATAGAGTATCACTAAGACTGACCGTTTCTTTATCTGACAATGATTGACTTTGGGAATTAATTACACTCTCTTCTAAATTAAAGGATTGAAGAAAAGGTGAAAAGTAAATCATTTTACCATTCTTTTGGATGATAATTCCACTATTAAATGAATTCAAAAGATTATCTAATTTTTGTAGGTATTCCTGATCTTCTAAATTTTCAGCATTTTCATTTACTTCCCGGGAAACAGTCATTACAGCCCGGTGTAATTCTCTTTTTAAAGAATCTCTACCTTTTAAAGAATCATCATTGGGAGGCGGGGGAATTCCTAAAATATTTTGATGGTTTTGGCTAAGGCTAATGATAAGATTACTAACCATAATCAATAAAAAGATGGTAATTAAAATAATAATAAAATTGGAAATCCATAGTTGGTTTTTAATAGTCATTTTCTAATATAACCTATTTAAACATTTTAACATTAGTCAAGTATTTAGATAAATAATATTTATATTTTTTATATTGAATAATCCCCGACTGATAATATAAAGATTAATTTCATTATAATGTATATTTCTAAAAAAAATATTAAAAATTTATTAAAATTCTATAAAAAGAATATCGGAATATTGGGGTCAGGTCTTCACAGGCTGACCCCTTTTTGTTTAAAACCATTTTCTTTTTATAAATATAAAGGTACTAATTAGGGCCAACGTAAAGGAAATGCCCAGAGTGATAAGAAAAGCATAGGGGTGATCTTGAAACGGTAATCTTATATTCATACCATATAAACTGGCTATAAAGGTGGGAATCATTAAAATTATAGTAACCGCAGTTAGAAATTTCAATACTACATTTAAATTATTGGAAATAACCGAGGCAAATGCGTCCATCATTCCACTAAGGATATTACTATACACGTTAGACATTTCAATAGCTTGTTTATTTTCGATGAGCACATCCTCTAATAATTCTTTGTCATCAGGATCCAGTTTAACTATTTCTGTTTTTTGCAGTCTTTCCATCATCAGCTCATTCGATTTTAAAGAAGTAGTAAAGAAAACCAGGCTTTTTTCAAGGTTTAACAGTTTTATTAGTTCTTCATTCTTCATAGCTTTAGCTAATTCATCCTCAATGGTATTAGTTTTTTTATTAATTTCTTTCAAATGTTTTAAATATAACAAAGCCGTTCTGAGAAAGATCTGCAAAATGAAACGGCTTCTGCTTTCAGTGCAAAAGTTTTTTACTCTACCATTAACAAAATCAGAAAGGACATCAACATCTTTTGAACTAACCGTAATGACTAAATCTTCGACAAATATTATACCGATGGGTAAAGTGTCGTAGGGAATATCCACATTTGTATCATCATAGTGAGAAACCCTCAATACAATAAGAACACATTTATCTTCAATCTCGATTCTTGCTCTTTCATCAATGTCCAAAGGGTCAGTTAAAAAGTTTAAAGGGATATTTAGTTTCTCGGATAATTTTATTAATTCTCCGTTAGAGGGGTTAGAAAAATTTACCCAGCAATTTTTCTCTATCTCCCTGATTTCTTCTAATCTATCTTTTGCGGTTTTGAATATCTTAATCATTTCAGCACCTCTCCTATATTTTCTTAAGCCTGAGTGCGGTATGTCTTTATAAATTTTTATGAATATTATATTATAAACTTATTTTATTAATTCCGCAATTAATAATTATAGAATATGGAAAGAGAGAAATACTGAACTCGCTTCTTTATTCCGCCTTCTCTTATCGCAACCAAGCCTTTGGTGCAGCGTAAATTCTCTATTGACCGAAGTGGTAGATTCAATAATTAATCCTTACCTTCATACACTTTAAGTAATTCGACTTCACTCTCCGGTGCAATAATACGTACATAGTTTTGAATATCTTGAAGATGTTGAAATGTTTTAGACTTTTCGATTCCCGACGGCGCATAGACCACAAATAAGACCTTCTGAGTGTTAGGTTTTATCCGGGTACGTTGATCTGGTCCATATATTATACTGGAGATTACTCCCTGGGAGTCAGAGATCATCATATCCATAGGAAGCAATTCTTTTTCCTGTCCATTTAATAAGGTGTATTTTTCTCCACCACTAGAAATATCCAGTTTAATGGGTAGGTCTATTGCTTCTAAATCATGCCCTGCAGTTAATAAAAGATTCTTTAGTTCGGCCATAAACATTACCTCCACCAATGAGGCAACCCTGGGAATTGATTTATTCTTAAAAACAATTGATTCTAATTGCAATAATACCTGGTAGGTTTTCTTAAATCTTTGGTAATAGTCATTATAAGTTTTGAGCGGTTCCATATTCTTTAAATCAGATCTATCTAACTTGGCAAATTTTTTCCTCAAGTTATTTTCTAATTCGAGCTTACATTGGTCAAGCTTTTCATGTTGATTATGATTGCCTACCTTCCTCATTACCAGTATACCTAATAATGTTTCTGGATAAGTCTTTTTGATTTCATCCGATATAATTAACAATCTTACCACCTCCTACCTGCAAAATAAAGCCATTTGGATGAGCCAACAGTTTTTTATCTCCTGTTTCTATTTCTTGCCTAACTTTACATTCCATATGAGCTACACACTCATCAATAATAGGGGCTTTTACTTTGCGTGCTGGCTGAGGAGTTAATCCCGTTGCTTTAAATTTATCAACTTGATATCCTGAGTGGAAACCACAATAATATATCTTTGGTTTTAGCTCTTTTGGAGAGAGATTTACAATAAACTCTTTAGTGCTTTCAATTAACTTACCTGAATAAGTCCCTCTCCCTATGGCACAATTTCACCCACATAAACTCCAGATATTCGACATCAGTCTTCATTTTTATTATACCTCATTTTTGTCCATTTCATCTAACAACTAGCGGGCATCTGAAGTTTGCCCGAAAGGCAAATTTTAGTCGAGGCTAACGCACTGATCCGAGCCAGATACCCTCTTATTAGGCGAAGTTAAAGAGTTCCATAGTCTAAATCCTCTGATCTTGTAAACGCTTGTACAGTCGGGATTGTAATTTGAAATGGACCTTGTTGACCTTGTCCAATGATTTCTCCAATTACTGATAAATCCGCATCTATAGGGAATAAACTCGATTTTATCTCATGAACTAAGCCGTAATCTTTAGCTTCATTTGGATTAAGCGTTGTACGATTATTCATATCCTCTTCTATTTTATGTGCGGGTTTTTGTGTCGTATCTGCAATAACGCGTGCAATATTCTGTTGATCAATCTTTAAACCTTTTAGATGTTCCTCTATTTGTTTTTCATCAAAGCTAGCATTTCCACTGATATTAAATCTGACGCCATGTAACAGAAACCTCGCGTGAGGAACCGAGAATCTCCTACAACCTGCACAGAAAATTACAACGCCAATGGAATCTACACTACCAAAATTATATGTAAATACTTCAATAGGAGCCCCTTTTAGGTAATTGTATAAAGAAAGGCCATGAAATACAGAACCCCCAAGAGATGAAATCATAAAATTAATCCTTTCGCATTTTTCAGGTACCTTCTTATCAATTATTTGAAGTAATTTATCCGTGGTCTGCGGTATTACCGGCGCCATAAATCTAATATATATTTATATATTTCCTTCATGTTTATTCCTCCTTATTCTTTTTGATTTCGCCTAACATTTTCAGCATAAAAGAAGTTTTTACGAAGCAAAAATTTTAGTAAGTGCCGTAAGGCACGAATCTTTTATGCTGTGTTATATGAAGTGGCGGTTTCTTCATTTCGTTATTATTAATATCTTTGTAACCGTTGTATATGTTTTTCTTCCAAAAGTAAAAATAATCTCATCTTTCTTAGAAACTGTTTCCCTATCAAAAAAGTTATCTATTTTCTGGAAAACAACATTAAAGTCTCTCTTTAATTCCCAACTCCTCTCGGGATTATCTTTGTTCAACAGAACAACAAATAAGCGGTTGTCAGAGCCAAATCTCTGAGCACCCTGATTTTCATACATCCAAACCGCCAAGTCAGATGGATTTTTTATCATATCGGCTGGATTATATTCGCGCGGTAAATAGGTCACTTTTAAATCAAAGGGCTGACCATCAAAGAAAATATCAACCCCTTTTATATTTTTGATGGTAGGAATTACCTTCTTATGAGCGCTTATATGTTCCTCAATCAATACAGTTGTCCAATGGTTAAACCAAGTGCAAATCACATAATTTGTCACATCATCGTGAAGTCTAGATCTAACATTGTTCAATAAATCTTCATATCTTACAATTCTTCTTACATATTCAGTCTGTATTTTTTGGTCTAACTGTCCTTGAACCACCCCCCAAGAAAATGTTTTGACTTTAAGTAATTCTTTCTTTAAATCTTCATCAGAAATAATTGCTCTTCGTTCTTGAATTCTCTTATTATACCTTTGTTTGATAAATTCACTGACTATTTTCTCATCCGGTTGTTTTTCCAATATTCTTTTGATAATCTCAGTTGTCGAACCTAAATTGGAAATTCCTAAGTTCAATGCCAGCATTTTTAACTGTGGCAAAGGAATACAACTTAGTTTCAGATTCAAAACTTCTTTTTGACTCAATAATGGCATAAGTATTTCCTCCTATTTCTTCTTAAAAAGCATGACATACTCGTGTTTAAAAATATAAAATCCTCCAACCAACGCCCTGTATCGCCAGAGTTCTTTTTGATTTCTCTTTCCTCTTGTTTCTTCAAAATTCTTAACGATGATACTTTTCAATAAGTAGCCTCTCTTTAAGACTTCAGTCATACAATAAAAACCTAAAGGTATCCATTCGCCTTTAGAATATTTATCTCCAATAACTAAAGCAAAATATCTTCCTTTTTCTAAATAAGGAGTTGCATTGTTCACTGTTTCACCAAACATTTTTAAAAATTCTTCAGTATTTTTGGCGTTTGAGAGATCGCTTTTATCTTTTGAAAATTTAATAATATCGTGATATGGAGGATGCATAATGAGAAGATGAATTTTATTTATTCCATATTTCTCTAAAATTGCCTTTATGTCTATTGTTCTGCTATCGCCAACAACTACCTCAGAAATAACAATATCTCTATTTTGTTCCGCATTGATTAATTCATTTGCTTTTTCAGCCACCTCGTGGTTTAACTCTATTCCAATACCATTTCTTCCCAGTCTTCTGCATTCAATCAATGTTGTCCCACTCCCTGCAAACGTGTCTAAAACCCAATCTCCCTTTTTGGTATATCTCAACATCATCTGATGTGGAATTTGTGGGATAAAATTTCCCCAATACCAGCCAAAGTGAGCGCCAGAAGTATCTCTTTTATCTAAAACCCAAAGGCTATCAGTAATAATTTCATCATATTCTTTCCAGCGAAGAATATTTATATCGTTAATTTTGCTGGTCTTAATCTTTTGGACTCCGTTTTCTAATCTTTTGAGATAATAATTTGCTCTTTCAAATGTTTGTGCTTCCAAAATCTGCTCCAGTTCAGAAATTAAAACATCTCTGCGTAAAGAAATAGTATCTCCATTAGGATCAATATTTAAGATTCCCTCCTTGTCATTCTTGGGATAAGATACAGTATTTTTCAATGTCTGTATTTTATTTTTCAGAGAGTTCAAGTCGCTTAAAGAGTCAATTTCACTTAAGACTTGGATAAATTTCTCTTTGTTTAAAATAATAGAGCCATAAGTGAGAGGTATTGCTTCTAAATTTTCAAGTGTTAATTGAGTGGTGTTATTTGTTTTCATATTCTTTACCTCTTTATTCCATTTGAAACCGTCATTTCATATAACGGTTTGAGCGTATCTGAAGTTTCCCGAAGGGAAATTTGGGCGAAGTTCCGAAGTCACATAGATAGATACGCTCTGTTATACGCCATTGCCAACATTTTCAGAAGCCTCGCAGTTATACCTTGCAATATAGTACCTAAGTGACTTATTTTTCTGCTTGGCAATTTTAATAGAAAATTGTTTTAAAATTTCTGACATAAAATCTATTCTAGAATCAAACTTATTAGACCTTAAACTATCAAATTGCTCTTTTGTAATATCGTCTGTAACACTAAAAGTGCGCATCTGAAACCTTCTACATTCTATATCGCTCAGTCCGGCGAGATACCAGCTCTCTATTTCCTTTACCACTACAATTATTTTATCACTATCAATATTTCTCAACTTATTCTGAGTTTCCTGTTTCTTGGCAGTTACACATTGAGAATTGTCAATATCTGTTGCATAAATATAATCTGCACCCATACTTTGAATAGACTTGACAAATTTTCCAATATATTTAAATTTTTTTAGTTTTTGGGCATATTTTATAATCTTTATATCATCGTTTTTTTTTCGCAATTTCGGTAGAAATATCTTCTGAAAAAATTCCTCGTCATCATTACCTTCAACAAATATATACAGTATTTTATAACCCATAATTATGCTCCTAGTAAATTTTGCACATAAAGTTCTTCGATTCCTATTTCATTTTCTAAAAATATCTTTACTTCCTTTTTATCAACCGGTCTGGAGACTGAGGAAAAACCTTCTTTATCACGAGAAATAAGTAAAATGTTATCCAAACCTGCATATTTTACTATTTCAGGGTTATGAGTGGTCACGATAATCTGTTTCTTTTGTGAAGCATCCTTCATCATATCCACTACCTTGGATATGAGATAAGGATGTATATTCCGCTCAGGTTCTTCGATTATAGTTAGCGGCTTTTTCTCGAAATATAAAGCAATAATTAGAGCTGTTATGTTTATTGTTCCATCAGAAATCAAAGATGCCGGCAAGTACTGGTTCTTAAAATATATTTCTTGTAATTTAAAAAGCAAAGACTTGTCCCCAAATTTTTCTACATCAAGATTAGCTATGAATGGTAAAAGATTTTTCACCAAATTAAAAAGCTTTCTTCTTTTCTCTATGTTTTCGGTGATATTTTTAAGAATAATAGATAAGTTACTTCCATCTTCTTCTAATTCAGCTTTTCCAGTGATTGGAGTGGCTTTTTTAGGCAACTTTGGATCAAAATCGTATACTGAAATATTACTAAAAATTTCCTCTAATGGAGGAAAAAAGAATAGTTGTTTAATTAGAAGGGTATTTGATGAAAACTTTTTTTTTCTCAAAAAGGGTGGATATATTTCATCTATATTTATCGGTATTTTTTCTGGTTTATGTAAATCAATCTTTAATTTTCCATTAACACGAGAAAAAATGATCTCTCCTTGTCCAAGTTTTTCATTTTCTTCTATTTTTCTCTTTCCTCTCCGCTTTAATTTAACAAAGTTACATTTCTGAGTTAATTCCTCTTTAATAATTTTAAATCCTGTTCCTTTTTTTTTAAACCCTAATGCAAACTCATAGATAGTTTCATAACTTTCTATCCCTATTAGATCATCCTCCGTGAGCCCTCCCAATAATTCAAATTTCTGATCAGAAATAATTTTTAGGGAAAAATCTTCAGAGGCACCGATATTTATGTTTCTAAGATACTCAACTCCTCCCTGCATGGATACCGCATTATCCAAACCATGGTTTGCAATATCCTTAATAAACTTAAAAATCTGAACAAAATTGGATTTTCCAGAAGCATTGACACCAATCAATACATTAAATTTACCAAGGTCGACTTCTAACTCTTTAAAACTCTTAAAGTTTTTTACCCTTATACTTTTTAATCTCATAGCTGATCCTCCTTAATTGCCAATGGCAGTTCACTTAAAATAACTGAACTACTTCGTTTATGTGTCTAAATCGACATATTCTGCGAAGTACTTCGTTTATGCACGACTCTAATTGAAGTTTCAAAAAATAAACCTTATTTTTCCTTGGGTTATCTCTTTACAGATTCTTATGTTTATCATAAACTTATTTTATTAATTCTGCAAATAATGACTAAAGAAATATGGAAAAAGAAAAATACTAATTTAATAAGTATATAACTAATAGACAAAAAACTTCTATAATTTCATTTATCGCTCCCAATATCGCCCCGCTTATACCACCAATTCTTTGCTGGGAATATTTTAAGATCAATAATACTAGCCCTATTCCTACCATCACCAGAGGCAGAAAATATAATCTAAATAATAAAATACCTATAACTGCCATAGTTAAACTGGCGAAAATAACCTCTCTCCAGCTAACATAATCCATAAATAATTTACCCATACTATTTTTTAAGCGAGCTGGTTTACCTAAAAAAGCGGCTATCACCATACTCCAACGTCCTATAGTGGGAGTAAAAAACAAAGCGGCATCTTTTAAGAATAAGGGCATCTCCACCAGAAGAACAAACTTTAATAATAAAAGAGAAACTAATGCCACTACCCCTTTAGCCCCGGTAGAACTATCCTTCATAATCTTTAGTATTTCCTCTTTATTATGTCCTCCCAAAAATCCATCTACACTATCGGCAAAACCATCTAAATGTAACCCTCCGCTAAGCCAGATCCAAAAAATTAGAACTAAAGTATCACCTACTAAGGAAGAAACAGGGAGGTAATAAAATAATCTTCTTAAAAATACCAGTAATGCCCCCATTAACATTCCTACCAGCGGGAAAAAAGCCATAGAATTAGCCAAATTTTCTGCTAATGCCTCTTCATTTTGATTAGTATTGTTGGAAGGGGGAAACGAAATTACGGGGAGAATAGTTAAAAAACGTATAGCTAAAGATAAATCTCTTAAAATTTTCATTGTTTTATTAGCCCTTTATCTTTAATGGTATTCCGGAAATCATCATAAAAACCTCATCAGCTTTATTGGCAATTATGCTATTTGCTCTGCCCAAAATATCCCGATAAACTCTTCCCAGGGGATTATCTGGAACTAAACCCATACCAACTTCGTTAGAGACAATTATTGTTTGAGCAGGAACTTGATAAGAAATCTCAGTTAGTTTTTCAATTTCTAATAAAATCTTTTCTTCCCATTGAGGGTTTCCCACTTTATTCTTTTCTCTGAATAAGAGATTAGAGACTAACAAAGTCAAACAATCTATCAGTATGACTTCTTTTTCTAAACCTAAACTACTGACTAATTCGCTAACTTCTATTGGTTCTTCATAAGTCTCCCACTCAGTTGGCCTTTTAGTTTTATGTTTTTTAATTCTATCGGCCATCTCTTTATCCAGAGGCTGACCGGTAGCAAGATAAGCTACTGATTTACCTAAACTATGAGCTATTTTTTCAGCAAAATTACTCTTGCCACTCCTCGCTCCTCCAGTGATAAAGATTAATTTCCCTCTCGACATAAAATTTCCTCTTCCTTCTGTTTTTTGTAATTTATACTTTTTTATTCTCTACTCCAGCATCGGTAAAGGTAGCCATTTGAGTTAGTATTTTAACCCCAGCCTCAATAAAGCTGATCCCTAAGGCAGCACCAGTCCCTTCGCCAAGCCGCATACCAAGATCGAACATCGGAACTTTCCCTATATATTTTAAGGCAATCTTATGCCCTTTTTCCACCGAATTATGACTCGCAAATATATAATCTTTCACTAAAGGAGCTAACTTAATCGCAATTAAAGCACTCGCACAAGAAATAAAACCATCAATTACAATAGGAACTCGATGGGCAGCAGCAGCTAAAATACAACCTACTAAGCCTCCAATTTCAAAACCACCTATTTTAGATAAAACATCAAGGCCATCTTCCGGATCAGGATGATTAATTTCTATTGCTTGTTTGATTACTCTTATTTTATTTTTAAGTTGGTCTTCATTTATCCCCGTTCCTTGACCGGTAACCTCCTCGACCTTAGATTTAGTCAAACAGGCTACTATGGCACTACTAGGAGTAGTATTGGCAATTCCCATTTCTCCTAATCCTACAATGTCGATTCCTTTTCTACTTAATTCATCTTCAAAGACTTCGATTCCTGCAATTATTGCTCTTTCTGCTTCATCTCTACTCATAGCTGGACCCTGAGCGATGTTTTTTGTACCATAGGCAATCTTTTTTATAATTAATCCTTTTTCAGAAACAAAATCTTTAGCCACTCCCATATCCACTACCAAAACATCTGCCTCTATATGCCTTGCCAACACATTAATACCTGCACCTCCATGAATAAAATTATATACCATTTGAAAAGTAACTTCCTGTGGAAAAGCACTCACTCTTTCCTGGGCAACTCCATGGTCCCCAGCCATAACCAAAATTACTTTTCTTTTGATTTCCGGATTAAGATTTCCAGAAATACCTACTATTTGACAGGCAAAATCCTCTAGTCTCCCTAAACTTCCTTGAGGTTTGGTAAGATTATCTAATCTTTTTTGGGCTTTTTCTGTAAGCTTAAAGTTAATGGGCGTAATCTTTTGAATAGTCTCTTTTATTTTCTTATTCATCTCTTTTCTCCTTTAACCATCTACTTTTCCACCAATCTTCAAGATGAGAGGTATCATTTATAAGTGTAACAAATGCTTTATGGTCATAATAATTTATAATATTTAAAGCAGTTGAATCTTGTTCTATATTCCAAATATATTTTAATTCTAGGTTTAGGGCATTACCGAGAATAACTCGAATAGTACCACCATGACAGACTAGAGCGATAGTTTTATCTTTATTCACTTTCTTATCTCTCTTTAATATCTTGCCTAATTCAGTCATAACTCGGTCATTTAAATCTATTAAACTTTCCCCTTTAGGAATGTTAATTTTCTCGTTAATATTTTCAAACCATAAGTTAAATTCATCCCCATATCCATATTTTGATTTAACTTCGTCAAAGGTATAACCTTCCCATATCCCAAAATTTATTTCTCTAAATTTAGGATCTATTATAATATCTATTCCTCGATCTTTAAAAATAATTTCCGCAGTATGTTGAGCCCTCTTTAAATCACTACAGTAAACTTCGTCTACCTGTACCCCTTTTAAGCGATATGACAATCTTTCCGCCTGCCATATTCCTTTTTTGGTCAAATTTACATCCTTAAAACCACAAAATCTCTTTTGAACATTACCATCACTCTCGGCATGTCGTATTAATATTAACTTTATTGACATTATGATAAGTACTCTCCTTTAGTATAATGTATATAATGGGGTCAAATCTTTATGCTTGACAGCCTTCTTCAATTCTTCTAACTAAATCCCTTAATTCGCTATCATTAAATAATTTTCCCCTTAACCTTCTTCTTCCCACACTAACCGTACTATAATCCAAAGCCATAAGTTCTCCAATTTCTCGATTATTTAAACCGGTATAACGGTATAACATGTCCATTAATATCTGGCGATAGCTATCCGGTGTACTTTTTATTTGTTCCCATGTTTTACCTATCTCTCTACAGGTGATTTCAATGACTTTATCTTTTGTACAATAGCTATGAATCTTTTTTACAGAAGGAATCTCTTTTTCCCTTTTCATTAAATATTTCTCTTTGATCTCTTGGATAAATTGTTCATTTCCCAAAATAGAATTCCCGATGATTTGCTTTTTTATTTCCAGCTTTGAAGATAGATCGCTTTGCAGAGCTTGCCAGTAGTTATTACGTCCTTTTTGATTGTCTCCTCCATATTCTAAAAGGACGGTTTGGTAATCCACAAAGGATTTTGTATTGTCTTTATTTATATAACCTTTCAGGCTACTCCATTTGAATTGTCTTAAATATTTCTCTTTTTCTGATAGGGGAACATTCTCCATCTTTAGTACTCTTACCGGATTAAGATGAATATAGCGGGATAAGATATGTAAATAATTATCTTTTTGAACGAGTATACTTTTATATCTGCCTTGATAGAGATGTCCGACCCGGTCATATTTTCGATTATAATAAGAGGTATAGGTAATATTAAATTGCCTCATAAATTCGCTGAGATTTGCCAGAGGAGTTTCTAAGAGAAGATGAAAATGATTGGACATGAGTACATAACTGTAGAGAAT
>JBGPSO010000002.1:0-26981 GCA_041490145.1 Atribacterota bacterium | reverse complement strand
ATCATTATAGGAATGGCCTAATGCATTTAATTTTAGTTTTGATTTTACTTCTTTTCTATCTTTATCAACCATCTTTTCTAGGACCTTAAATTAATACATTGTGGTTATCTCCCAAAAACTAACTATTTAATACAACATATTTAACTTAAGCAGCAAATTTAACTCTAGATGTCCTTTGAAAACTAAATAGCGAAAATAAATGGTTAAATAAAAGAGTAGAAAGGCCTTCTTTTGGCCTATTCATCAACCCTTTTATCAATCTCTTACAGTTTATGGACGAGATCTTAAACCCTAAGTAGACCTTTGAACGTATTACTCCCCTTACCGGAAGATGATCTATCTTGTACCTCCTCCTTAGTGTTGAGGGGATACCCTCTATACCCGCTCTCTTCTTGGCCAACTCTTTATACTCGGAGGTTCCCATCTTAGCGATAAGCTGAGAACGATGTAACTTAGTCTCTGATACTTTAAAGAGATAACTCTTCTTCTGTTTTACTACCGAACAATCTTTACGTAAAGAACAATTGCTACAGTGTTTCTTATTAAAGTGTGCTCTATAGGAATTATTACAAAAGGAACTATTGATCGGCTGATGACCAGAAGGACATTTCTTTACTAGATGTTCTTTTTCGTCTATCTCAAATTTAGCACTATTACTATTTTTACCTCCACCTACCAGATTAGTAGGGACCATCTTTATCCCTTTGACTTCAGCTTTCTTGGCTATATCCTCTGAGTAATAGGTACCATCTACTAAGAGGGTGGTTTCTTTATCTAATATTTTAATGGCATCCTTAGCGAATTTCTGATCACTATAGGTATTTTTTTGTAAGTCATACCCGGTTATCATCCTATTCTTAGCATCAAACTTTTCTACTAGATTAACCGTATAACCTATGTGTTTCTTCTTACCTTTTTTGCGGTAGGTAGCATCCGGATCAGTAGGGTTTTGTAAAGAGTCAGGTGATATCTCGAGAGAAGGTTTTATCCCACCTTTTCGAGTTTGCTCTTTTAACATTCGGCTAAGGAGTTTAAACTCTTCGGTTTTACTTATTTCTTTATTCTTTCTATAGAGATGATGGAGTCTCAAACCATCTTTTAGTACTTTTTTAATTTTACTATTTAGATCTTTATCTCTTGAGCGGTAGATGGTATCATTATAGTGGTCTTCTTCTAAGTAGGGTTTAAAGTTTTCCATTAGCCTATTTTGATCTATTACCTTTATGAGTCTTCTTACCGTGGAGTAGATTATTTCCAAGCGGGATAATTTTCGGTAAGAGGAGCTTACCATCAGGGAATCCATTCGGATGGTCTTACCTTCTATGTTAAGGAGTTCAGAAAATTGTTGGGCATGACTTTCTATCTCTTCTTGGATAAGGTCAATACCGTGTTCTTGATTATAGCTATATACCGCCGCCCGAAAATTGGTAAGGCTGTTTTGGATACCGGTTGTTCTTGAAAGCTGGTAGTATGTAAGGCATATTGGTATCGGACATCAAACATTAGGGCATTAAGGGCTTTTTCGTCTGATTGGTTAAAGATCTCCCTTAAGATGAGGAGTCCGAAATAGACATTTGCTGGATTATTAGGCCGGGAAGCAGAATTATCAATATATAATACGCTAAACCGGCCTTTGTCTATGAAAGGAAATATCTTTTTACTTTAATGTTTCTGCCCAGGAATCTTTTAGATATTTTATCTCTCTTTCGGTAAGTGATAATAGGGCATCATTAATAGCCATTTGTTGTTCTTTATTTAGCTGAAAGGACATTGGTAACCTCCTTATTGGTTAGTATTTTTATGACTTATTATAGCATAAAACACTAATAAAATAAAAGGTTTTAATCATTTTTGCTACTTATATCTTCAAGGCGCATGGAGTAAAAAATTTAAATAGGTTGATTGATGTTATTTGTAAAATATGGGTACTTTTTGGGTTGTAACCATAATACCATATTGCTTTAGTTAATCTAATAGTCCCTTAGTCCTTTTGTTGAAATGAATAAGCTGATACGGCAGTAATCAATACAAGACCAACAACAATATTTTGCATGTAATATGATACATTTAAAATAGTTAATCCATTATTCAATGTACTAAGTATTAGTGTCCCTAAAATTGTACCAAAAATATGAAATTGACCTTCCTTAATTACGCTACAACCAATAAAGGCTGCTGCATAAGCTTCAAGAGTTAAAGAAGTTCCTGCACCAGGCTGCCCTGAACCTAACCTTGAAGTTAGAATTATTGCGCAAATAGCAGCAGTAGATGCGGATATAAGATATGATATTATTCTCATATGTGTAACTTTTATTCCTGCATATCTTGCAGCTAGCCGATTACCCCCTATTGCATAAAAATGTCTTCCGCTTTTTGTGAAATTCAAAAAAAAATGCATAATTATAGCAACTATGGTTACTATAATAACTGGAACTGGAATTTTGTAAATATAACCTCCGGCAATCCATAGAAAACTTTTAGTAATTCCTTCAAATATTGGGTAACCTTTTGTAAACCAATAATTAAATCCTTGTGCAATTGAACCTGTAGCTAAAGTTGCTATAATTGCTGGTATTCCAATTACCGTAACTAATAAACCATTAATAGCACCAGCTAATAGTCCTAACGCTAAACTCAATATTATAACAATCGGCAATGAAAATCCCATTCTGAAGAATCCAGCTAACATTACTCCTATAAGAGCAACAAAATTGCCTACGGATAGATCGAAATCTCCCGATGCAAGAACAATAGTAATACCTATAGCTAAACATGACAAAACAGATGTCTGACGTAACATATTCAATATATTCCTAGAATTCAAGAAATTAGGTGAAAGAAGTGAAAATATAATAAAAATTATAAAGAATCCTATAATTGTGCCATATTTCTTTGTAAAACTGATAATTTTATTTTTGTTATTATTAACCTGTATTTTCACCATGTTTCTCCTTAATTTATTTTATATAAATGACAAGATATTTACCTTATTTTTTTCTTCCTCACTAAAATCACCAACACTGAAACCATCTTTTAAAATACATACTCTATCACATACACTAATAACTTCTTTAGCCTCCATTGATATAAGGATTATCGCACTACCTTCATTAGCTAAATTTCTTATAAATCTATATATTTCAATTTTTGCACCTACATCTACCCCCTTAGTAGGTTCATCAAGAATAAGTATTTCGGGTTTTATATTTACACACCTTGATAAAACAACTTTTTGCTGGTTACCACCGCTTAAATAATGTATTATTTGTTCCATTGATTGAGTTATTATATTAAATTTTTTAACATTATTTTTAACAATCTCTTTTTCCTGTTTTTGGTTTATTTTTCCAAAATATTTTGAAATTAAATTAAGGCTCGATAATGTTGCATTTTCCCTAACACTCATTTGCGGAATTAAACCTTCTTCACGTCTATTTTCAGGTAAATAAGCTATACCAAAATTAATAGCTTGATCTGGTGAATTAATTTTTATATTTTCTCCTCTATAGTATATTTTGCCTGAAGTAAGTGGTAAAATACCGTAAATTATTTTAGCCACTTCGGTCTTGCCTGACCCCAGTAGTCCTGTAATACCTAAAATTTCCCCTTTATTAAGTTTAAACGATACATCTTTGACAACCTTACCGTCTGATACTTTTTCCAATCTTAATATTTCATCTTTTTTTTTGCCATGATAAGATTCTCTTTTTGTATATTGCCCTTCCATTATTGTTGTCCCAAGCATTAGATTGCTAATAGCTTGCGGATTAGTTTTATTAATATCCAAACAATCTACATTTTTCCCATTCCTAATAACAGTAATTCTATCAGCAATTTCAAATATTTCTGAAAGTTTATGACTAATATAAATTATAGATAGTCCAGTTTCTTTTAAATTTCTCAGTAATTTAAATAAATAGTCTATTTCTTTCTTTGTAAGAGAAGAAGAGGGTTCATCCATGATTAATATTTTTGATTTTTGCACTAGAACTTTCGCAATCATAACCATCTGTTTTTCAGCAACAGATAATGAACTTGAAGGTAAATCAACATTTAAATGAGCACCAATGGATTCCAATACTTTTCTGCTTTCAGTCCTTATTTTATTCCAATCAATAATAATACTACCTTTCATAGGTTCTTGATTTAAGAAAACATTCTCTCCTATAGATAATTGAGGTATTAAAGACAATTCTTGATGAATTACAGCAATCCCTGCTTTCAATGCTTCATTTGGATCTTGGAATAAGACTTCTTTTCCATTAATTTCGATTTTACCACTAGTTTTTTTATAAACACCAGAGATAATTTTGATAAGTGTACTTTTACCTGCACCATTTTCACCCACAAGTCCATGTATTTCTCCTTTTTTAAGTTCAAAATTTACGTTTTCAAGCACATTTACACTACCAAAAAAATTCTTATATATATTTTTAGCACTTAGAATATACATAAAATAAAGACTCCTTTAGCAAGAGAGAGAGAAAAAAAACATTAATTTCCTCTCTCTCAAATTCTAATCTTTTATTTTGCTGCTGGCCACATTTTTTCTATATACTCTTTAGCATTTTCCCTTGTTATAAGCAATGTTGGCATATATATAGTCTCTGGAAAGTCTCTTTTGCCCTGCAAATATTCATTAGCAACGTCTACTGATGTCTTCCCCTGCAATATATAATCTATAGCCATTGTAACAACAAAAGGAGTATTTTGAGAAATATACTCTTTTAGACTTAATTCATCTGCATCTATACCACCAACAATGATCTCATTACGGCCAGCTTCCATTATTGCTTTAGTTGCCCCTACGGCTGAAAGATCATGGTCAGCAAAAACCGCGGCGATTGACCCTTTATCAGGATGAGCTTGAAGTATGCTTTCTACCGCTTTCATTGCTTGCTGCATTCCCTCAGGATACTGAGTAGCATATGTTGCAACTATCTTAATATTGGGATATTCTTTAAGAACTTCTCGCATAGCTTCAACCCTTAACCGACAGGCCCAATACATAGGCTCTTCACCTAGTATAATATTCCCTTTTCCGCCTATTTTTTCAAATAGATATCTGGCAATTTGTTTTCCAATTTCCTTATTATCTGATGATACATTTGTTATGACTCCTTCTTGGATCAGTCCGGCATCCATAGATACTATAGGAACACCTTGTTTTTTAGCAAAATCGATAACTGGGGCCAAAGCTCTTGAATCTCCCCCCATGATCCCTATAAAGTCAACATTACCTGAAAGAGCAAGAGTTTCAATATTCGATGTATGTCTTTCTACCGAGCCTTCTGCGGAAACAAGCATTGATTTCCAACCCAATTTTTCTATTTCGTCTAACGCTCCCTGAACCTTGACCTTAGCTGAATCTCCTCCCATTGCATGTGCAGATATTGCGAAAACAATATCTTTTCCTTTGACCTCTTCCGCGTTTATAACCAAGCAAAAACAGATCAAAATAAGAAACAAAAATAAAACTTTTACCTTTAAACTCTTCTTATTCATCTTTACCTCCATCTTTAAATTAAGAATACTTACTTATACTTTTTTAACACCTTTCTAATTGAAGAACATATTCCTTTACCACAAAAATGATCTCTAATTCCAACCATTTCTATTGGAACTGGTTCTTCAATACTTAATACACCCGGTTTCAATAGCGCTCCTAATAATCACCTCCTTATCAATTGGTTTAATAGAATGCATGTTAATTACTCGCACATCAACTCCTTCTTTTTTAAGAATATCTGCCGCCTTTAAAGCCTCAAAAACCATAATACCACATACAATAACGGTTACGCCTTTCCCTTTTCGTAGTTCAATAGCTTTACCTATTTCGAAATTATATTTTTACTTCTACCTACCAAATTAGTAGGAATCATCTTAAGGTTTGGGTACTTTTTATGTAGTAAACATAATGTTATTTAAAACATTATAACTAATTTTTCTTTTATTATTAGATGTACCCATAACAGCTATAGATTTACTATTAAAAAAATATTCTAGCCCAGGCGATGTCATATGATTCCTCCTTATCAAGATAAAATCTCATTATCTTATATTTTTTATTATAAGATTTAACCTTTTCTAGAAAAAGGATAATTCGCAAGGCGTTCTTTAAAATATTTATGTTCTCCATAAATAGCTGCTATAGGATTATGTCCAATAAATTTATTCTTCCAATAACTTTGCTAACTTTGTAGCATTCCATACCTGATGGGCTATCATGCCGACGGGAACTTCCTTACCCACCTGATCTTGGACTTTTTTTGCTCCTTCATAGCCAAAGGCGCCACACAATTCTACTAAAACAACGCCTTCTTCTACAAATTTTTTGGCTATTTTTGCTCCTTCTTCAATACTGTTTACACCTACTAAAATCATTTTGGAATTTTTGGTTTCTATTATTGCCCTATGTTTGGTTGAATCTGCGCTGGGATCCATAAACATATATAACGCTTTTAATGACATTATAATTCCTCCCATATACAAGAATATTCATCCGGCAACTCTTCCCTTACCAGAGACATCCCTGCTTTAACTATTTTTGTTGTTTCAGCGACCCTTTTACCTAGATTCTCTACACATAATAATCCTTCCTCATCCTGCAATACACTGTCTTTATTTATCAGTTGTTCCGAAGGTGAACCAGATGAACCACCGATATAGGCGGGTGCGCCTATATAATTGCCTAAGATTGTATCTCCGGCAACCACCACATTGTTCATGAGTAAAGAACTGTTTACCAAAAAACTCATTACCATTTCCTGCCCGCCATAGCGTGAATGTCCTACGGTGAGCACCCCGCAGACCTTATTAAATCTCGGCATTTCCTTGCCACGGGCAAGAAAGTTGCAGAGAATATAATTGCTAAATCTTTCCAGCGCAGCTTTCATTAATGCGGGAACTGCCATATGATAAACTGGGGCGCCCCATATTATACCATCCGCCTCCATATACCTCTTTACAAAATCCTGCAGATCATCTTTGAACACACACGAACCGGTATTGAGACACTTTAAACAACCAGTACAGTGATGAATTTTTTTGCCTGCCATTTCGTAAATTTCAGTTTCAATTCCAGAGACACTTTCTGCTGCTTTAAGCGCCCTCTCAACCAGTTTAAACGTGTTGCCATTTTTCCTAGGGCTTCCTACTACACCTAAAAGTTTTGCTTTTTGCACTTTTATTACCTCCTGATTTTTCAATTCAGCGGGGAATCCCCGTCCGTAAAGGCGTGGATTTCATCATTCTCCATCTTATCATGCAACTTCTTATGGCGATAATTAACTGTGAAATTACTGTGAACAGGCTAAATCAGCAAGATAAAATTATCGCCATAATAAAGCTGTAAAGGATAGTACATTCAACTAGCAAATTGGATGCGATACTTGAATGATATCTTTTGGAAGTCCTTCAATTTTTTCATATCCGCTGGATGTAACCGCATACTGATCTTCAAATCCGAATACACCTTCTCCGCCTCTTCTCTTAAGGCTGGTTAGCACCCATACTTCTAGTGCAAAAACCATACCTTCTTCAATTATCATGTCATTGGTATTGTCTATTGATGGCGGTTCATGAATATCGAGACCTATGCCATGCCCGGCCATTTCAAGCGCAGGTAAACCGGCTTTTTTCACTGGTTCCACTGCCATCCTATAGAGATCACTGACTTTTACTCCAGGCTTTAATATGGATGCTGCATTAGCAAGACCCTCTTCACATAATTTATAATTCCTTATCATCCTGTCTGTTAACTTGCTAACCTGGAATTGCCTGGCTATATCGGCCCAGTAACCCTTGTGTTTATGCTGTAAGTCAAGGTCAAGATAATCGTTTTTACCGATGGGAACACCATCAAGGGCTAAAATATCACATACTCCTTCTTTTTCCAGGTTACACCTGATATGTGAACATATCGCTGTATCGCCTCCCCGGAAATCACCAGCAGCGACCTGCACACTATGTATTATTTTACCGATGTCCATCTCTGTCATGCCGGGCCTATACTGTTCTACAACGGCAGAGTGGCATTTTGTGATTACCTGCGCTGCCTGCCTTATTCTGTCTATTTCGAGAGCAGATTTAAACATTCTACAACCCCATATGACTTTATCACCATCCACGAACTTCGCGTCGGGCAACCCATTTTTAAAAGCCTCAATATCATTTAACGGCCTTGGAATCCACATACAACCTAAATAACCGGATTCCAGTGCTATTTTCTTTTTCCCTAAGCCCATTATTTTGAGAACATTGGCAACTTCTATTGGAAATAATCTTTCCTTTGGAACTTCATGTCCCCCCATCTGGTACCAGATTTCCTTACAGAACCCGAACACCTGTGCATTAATCAAAAATAGGTCCGGAACGATAAGTACAGGGTCCCCATCAAGCGGAATTATTCCCACGGCAGGCTGTAAGCTTGGAATCTC
The DNA here is from genome assembly GCA_041490145.1 of Atribacterota bacterium. Lineage (GTDB taxonomy): Bacteria > Atribacterota > Phoenicimicrobiia > Phoenicimicrobiales > Phoenicimicrobiaceae > Infernicultor. Next base: position 18,543 of record JBGPSO010000002.1, on the reverse strand, counting down.
CCAGTGCGTTGTCTGGAAGCCGAAAAAATACCTGACATTTTCTCTTTTCCACAACACAACGGCATCCACTTTATTTTCACCCATCAATTTCTTAGCTCTTTTGATTCTTCTTTCCCATTCAGCATAGGGAAAATCAGGGTATTTAGGTAAATCTGTTATATAATTTTTTGGTTCCAGTTTAATTAAAGTAGTCAAAATATTTTCCTCCTTTATAACATTTTTTTGGAATTGGACCTTTCAATCATTTAACTCAAGATAATCTGAAAATTCTGTATGAGAAGAAAGCCCTTTAAATCATTCTGGAATTAATCCACTCTTTTATTATTTCTCTTCTCTTTTCTTCTAAGACAACTTTAATCATCTTTGAAGTTGTTCCTTTAACTCTTTACGCACTAGTTAATTTATTTAATCACCTTCTTTTGGGCCCGAAGCTAATTTTTTGAATAAAAATTCTAAAAAATCGGCTCCTTTAGCTCCATCTATTATTCTATGATCCATAGAAATACTTAGCGGAAGAGACGTTCCTTCTGATTTACCTATACCAAGAATAGCAACCTGTGGAGGATTTATTAAAGGAGTAAAATACTCTATTCCCTGTGAACCTAAATTAGTAATAGTAAATGTCCCTTGCTCAAAATCTTCGGGTTGCAATTTTCCTTCTAAGGCTTTATTGGTAATCTCTCTTCTTAACTGGGCTATTTCGAAAATATATTTTTCTTCTAAATCTTTAAGCACCGGAGCCACTAACCCTCTCTCTGTAGCTACGGCTAAATTAATATTGATCTCTTCGATAAACTTGTAATTTCCTTCCTCAAATATCGCATTAAATTCGGGAAATTTTTTAAAGGCGGGAATTAGGGCTTCAATAATAAAATCAAGTAAAGAAAGGTGTAGATCTAATCGAGCATTTACCTCCTTCCTTCTCTTTAAAAGTGAAGCAATATCAATCTTCCTAAAAAGGGTGAATTGAGGAATATTTTTATAACTATCAGTAAGCCTTTCAGCACTTATCTTTTGCACTTTAGTCAACTGATAAACTTCTTTAATGGTAAAATTCTTCTTTTCTCTTTTTTTAGAGACAAATCTTTCCACATCTTTTTTGGTAATAGCTCCTCCTGGTCCAGAAGCATTAATTAAGGATAAATCTACTCCATTTTCTAAAGCTAATTTACGGGCAATCGGTACTATCTTTATTTTTTCATTTTTAATATCAATGTCATGGGTCAAATCTTTTTGAGGAGAAGGTATCTTTTCTTTTTTTAAAGAGACACTTTCTTCTTTTTGATTTCGTAAAAAAGGTTTTATATCTCCAAAAGAAACTTCCTCTCCTTCTTCAATTATTATCGCTATAACTGTATTAACAGATACAGTTTCTCCTTCTTCAACAAAAATTTTGTAAATAATTCCAGCATTAGGTGAGTCTATTTCTATTATTGCCTTGAATGTTTCAGCTTCAGCAATAAGTTCTCCTGTATTAACATTGTCTCCCTCTTTCTTATACCATTTAACAAGAGTGGCTTCTTCAACTTTTGATTCTGTTTTAGGAATCTGAACCTTCCACATATCTTCCCCTTACGCTTTTTTTAATCGGAAAACATAGCCAAAATTTCTTTTTTAATCTTTTCTTTGGTAGGAATCACTTCTTTTTCTAAAGATTCACTAAAGGGAATTGGAGTATTTAAAGAGCCTACCCTCTTAGGAGGAAATTCCATATTCCAAAAAGCTTCTTGTATAACCACAGAAATTACTTCTCCTTGTATCCCTCCACTTATTGGAGATTCATCGACAACTAATAATCTTCCGGTTTTTTTGACAGAATTAATAATTGTATCTTTATCTAAAGGGACTAAAGTTCTAGGGTCAATTACTTCTATGCTTATTTTACTTTTCAAGTCTTCAGCAACTTCTAAGCTATGTTTAACCATCCAGGAAGTAGCAACTAAAGTAAGATCCTTCCCTTCTCTTTTAACTGCTGCTTTACCCAGAGGAATAATGTATTCCTTTTCGGGAACTTCACCTTTTTGGGTATAAAGTTGTTTATGTTCAAAAAATATCACTGGATTATCGTCTCGGATAGCACTTTTAAGAAGTCCTTTAGCGTCATAAGGATCGGAAGGAATAACTAATTTTAAACCGGGAATGTTCATAAATATTGAATGAAGTGTCTGAGAGTGTTGTGCACCTCCCCCAAACCATTCTGTTCCTTCAGGTGTTCGAATTACCATAGGAACAGATAACTCACCATTAGATAAATAACTCATTTTAGCGGCCTGATTTACAATTTGGTCCATTCCAATCATAATAAAATCCACAAACATTATTTCTACTACCGGCCTCATTCCTCGCAGGGCAGCTCCTACTGCTGATCCAATAATTGCTCCTTCAGAAATAGGAGTATTTCTTACTCTGTCTGGACCGAATTCATCTACTAACCCTCTATTAACACTAAATCCATAGCTGGTTACATCTTCTCCCATAATAAAAACATTTTTATCCCTATGCATTTCTTCTCTTAAGGCAGTCCTTAGGGCTTCAATATACATACATTTACTCATTATTCTCGTCCTCCTGGTACACATATTTGCCAACTGTCTCAGCAAGTGGTGCTTCGCTTTCAACGGCAAATTTTACGGCTTCTTCTATTTCTTTTTGTATTTCCCCTTCTATCTTTTCTACTTCCTGAAAATTTAGTACTCCTTGTTCAAGAAGCTGCTTTTTGTATTTTTTAATTGGATCATGGATTTTCATCCACTTTTCTTCTTCTCCTTTTGGTCTGTAAACAGCCAAATCCCCTGCTGAGTGTCCTCTTAACCGATAAGCTACACATTCAAGTAAAGTAGGACCGCCTCCCCTACGTGCTTCTTCTACTGCTTGTTTAACTGATTCGTAGACTTTAATTACATCAGTTCCATCAATGGTTAATCCTGACATGGCATAAGCAATAGCCCGATCAGAAATATTTTTCACTTTTTGGTGTTGTTCTCTTCGAGTCGCTTCACCATATTGATTATTTTCACATATATAAACAATAGGCAAATTCCACAACGAAGCCATATTTAATGCTTCGTGAAAGAATCCTATATTAGTTGCTCCATCTCCGAAAATACTTAAAGTTACTATATTATCTTGTTTAATAAGGCTTGCTAAAGCTGAACCAGTAGCCACACAAATATTACCGCCTACAATTCCACTTGCTACCGGCATTCCTCTTTTTGTATCAACAAGATACATACTTCCACTTCTCCCCTTATTGCTACCAGTAACTTTTCCGTAGCATTCAGCTATAATATTTTTAGGTGAGGTTCCTCGAGCTAAAAAATGACCATGTCCTCGATGATTCGAAAAAATAATATCTTTTTCGGAAAGAGCTTCCATGACACCAACTGCTATAGCCTCTTCTCCGTGAGAGGTATGTAAGTGACCATTTAATTTACCATCCCGGTATATTTGTTCAAGCTTATCTTCTAATTTACGAATTCTGGTCATGGTTCTATACATTCTAATTTTTTGTTCTTTATTTACAGTCATATTTATCCACTTTCTTCTTGCCTTTATTAATTTCTTCTTCAATGATTTCAAAAGTCCACTGGGCAGTTTTTGCAACGACAGAAGGACATTTATCTATATGTCCCCCAGATTTTTCGAATATTTCTTTCTCTTTTTCTTCCCAGAAATTAAAAGAACGTCCGAAGATCTTCTTTTAGACATCCTTACACAGACAGCCTCCGTACTCTTTAAACAAATCTATCATAAAGTTTTTTAGTTAAATAATTCGCTTTTTTATTCGGAATATTTTTAAAAAATTCTACAGGTCAACGTCCGTAAAAATAACTTATTACCATTGCTCCCCCCGCAAGAGCCCCACATGTCCCTTTACATATATTAACTAACCCTCCTCCAAGAGCATAAGAAGCCGAAAAAAGCTCTTCACTTTTTATTTGAAAAATTTTTTGAAGGGCTGCTACAGTACATTGAGAGCAGCAATGATGTTCTTGTTCATATTTAAAGGCTAATTTATAAACTTGTTCTAATAACTTTCTTTTTTCCGATAAGTTATTTATATTAGGCATATCATCCCTTGTTAAATTTATTTAAATTTCTTAAAATAAATATAGTGAAAATACGTCTTATCTTGTGTTTTCTATTAGGTACTCCGCTACCTTTTTATTGGTAACAATTATATTTACATGTCCGCCTCGTAACGCACCCAAAATAGCTTCTTTCTTATCTTCACCACATGCTACACCTATCACAATAGGTATATGTTGTTTTAATTCCTTTAATCCCAAACCTATCATTTTATCATGTAAAGAAGTTTTGAGAATATTACCCTGAATATCATAGAAGTCAGTACAGATATCTCCAACCACTCCCTTATCAGTCAGTTTAGATAATTCTTCAACAGAAAAGTATCCTCGTTTTATCATTGTAGAGCTTTGTTTGGGAGTACCTATGCCTACTATTGCTATATAAGCTGATTTAGCTTTATCAATAACTTCTTTGATGCTTTTTTCTTTCTCAAATGTTTTTTTTGTCTGAAGGTTGCTTACAAATACGGGAGCATTTAATAAATAATATTTTCCTCCAAAGGCTTTACTTATCCTCCTAGCTATTTCATTAGAGTGAATATCTCTACCAGTAATATCAATGCCTCCTAAAAGAGGAACAATATCTATATTTAAATGATATGACGTATTTAATGCTTTCACTACTTCAGATAAAGTAGTTCCCCATGAAACTGCAATAGTGTCACCTTCCCGAATTCTTCTTTGTAAAGATAAAGCTGCGGATTTCGCCACCTTCTTTTTTATGGATTCCTCAGATAATATTGCTTCATCAGAAACTACAATAGCCTCTTTTAATTTAAAAGATTTTTCAAGCTCATCTTCTAAATAATCTAGACGATCTTCATAATTTTTAATATGAAAACTTACTATCTTTTTTTCTCTACCTTCTTTTAGTAAACGAGATACAGTGGACTTAGATATTCTTAAATCAGATGATATTTTATTCTGACTAAAATTATTCAGATAATGCATCCTACATATCTCAGCGACAAAAGAAATATCTTTTTCCAATTTATGAAATATCTCCTTTTTTTTGAAATATTTTTCATATTATGAAATTATTATATAATTTAAAATAATCCATGTCAATAGATTTTAAAATATTTTTTCAAATAAATTTTACATAGAGAGGAAATTAGCATCCAGAACGGTCTATTACAAGTGTTTAAAGCAGTTTAACCAATTCGATTCTCATACTACCGAACATCAGGAAGAAATGATTGCTGATGAAATCCACGATATCAATAGATTCTTCTTCTGTCATTACGAACGAATAAAATGAGTGAAACTCCCCCGGCAGGAGCCGGGGGCTTCTTCAAGGATACAAGCAAGCTTGGCGTCCTTCGGACGAGCCGCTGCATCTCCAGACAGGAATCTGGAGCTTTATGCGGCATAATAAACGAATATATTATCCGGTGGGAGAGCTTCCCTATGGAAAGCAGCTACAGATCGATTTCGGAGAATACCTTACCAGAAAAGGCTTAAAGTTGTATATATTCGCAGCGGTTCTCTCAGCAAGTCGCTACAAATACTGTGTGCCCTACAGGATAGACCCTCTATTTTAAAAATAATTGGATCAATATCAAATATTCCCATCATCGCTTTAACAGTTGCCTGGGCACAACCATGGTGGTATCTCTCAAAATCATAAGCAACCCAATAAGCTTTTTCTAAAACCTTTTATTTTTCTTGCTGATTCATTTATGACTTATATCTCATTCATTAACCCCAGTATTTATTGGAAACTTTTTGAAATTTGTTATAGATATTTGCATCGCGTAGGGCAATAAAAGTATCTTTAAAACAAGAAAATAAATCATTGTATATTTCATTATTTTTTTTATTCGGCTCAATTAATTGATAAGGATGTACAATATTCTCTACAGCCTCCTCAATATTGCTAAATACATCTGTACCTACTGCTCCTAATATAGCCGCTCCTAATGTTGTACAGTCAGAAACACATAATTTTTCTACTGGCCTACCATAAACATCTGCTTGTATCTGACACCAAAGATCAGATTTTGCACCTCCTCCAGATAATCGAATGCTTTTAAAAGGTTTAGTCAGAACATGTTCCATTGCCTCCACTATCATTCTTAATTCGAACGTTACTCCTTCCATAATTGCCCTAGCCATCATTTTTCGATCATGCAAATACGATAAGCCAATCGAGCCACCTCTGGCATTGTCATGATAATAAGGTGCTGACTGACCTGAAAAGAAAGGAAAAAACACATATCCCTTGCATCCCACAGGTGCCTCTTTTGCTTCAAGATCAATTAAGCTATAAGCATCCAGATTTAATTTCTCAGCATATTCCTTCTCTCTCTGCCCAAAAACATCTCGCCACCATTTTAAGCAACTTCCAGTTGCCATAGCAATTCCTTCCATATCCCATTTATTCGGGATAGCATGCCCACCAAATAAAACCGATTGATCAAGGTTTGGTATATATTTATCAACATGTGCAACCATTACTGCACCCGTTCCAATTGTAATTTCTGATAATCCTTCACTAATGACTCCAGCTCCAATGGCAGCACATTGTTGATCGCCTCCACCGACACATATCGGCATTCCTATAGAAAAACCTGTTTGTTTTGATGCTTCCTTTGAAATCTCACCAACCTTTCTCATGGGATGTTTAACTGGAGGCAATTTATCTTTATCAATATTTATTGCTTTTAACAAATCTTCAGACCAATCCAATACTGCTATATTCATCATTCCGTTCAAAGTAATGGATGAAGGGTCAGTAAAAATACCTTCAGCACCTAATTGATGCAAAATCCATTCTTGTCCATTTACAAATTTCCAACATTTATCGTAAATATCTGGGCGCTTATCTCTTACCCATTTATATTTTGCATAGGACCAAAAGGAAGATAATTTTAATCCGCTTATTTGGTAAAAGTAATCTTCGCCTAAATGATCTCTTATCCATTCTGTTTCTTCGGTTGCCCTGCCATCTGACCACACAATAGAATCATGTAAAAAATTCCAATTTTTATCAATAGCGACAAAGGTAGCTCTTTGACTAGACAATCCTAAAGAAACTATATTTTTTGGATCGATGCCCGTTTTGTGTATGACTTCTTGAGAAGCTTCACATATTTTTTCCCATATTAGATTTAAATCCTGTTCTACCCAACCTAATTTAGGGTATTTGCAGGGATACTCTCTATAACCGGTCCCAATAATATTTCCCTTTAAATCCACAATCATAACTGTTGTGCCCGTTGTACCTGCGTCAATACCTGCAATATACTTACTCATAAAATCCCTCTTTTATCAACATTAAATTATAATTTTTCTATCTTCTACTATACAGTCAACTACACCTTCTACCTGTTGTGCTTCGTGGCTAATTACAACTATTCCAGCATTTTTTGCTTTTGTTAGCACTGGTACCATAGACATTTTACATTGTTATATTATCCTTATAATTCTATGCTATTATTCATAAAACTATTCGCCAACTAATTGAAAATTAACAAATCGTTTTCTCGGACGTACAGAATCAAAATCAATAAAATAAATTGAACCATAATCACCTAATTCAATTTCCCCATTAATTATTGGAATTGATTCAGAACGACCTATTAGGCATGATCTTAAATGCGCATCCGTATTCAAAGTTTCTTTTTGGGATTCATGAAGCTCTTCTTCACAATATTTAAGACATTTAGGACCCGGATGAAGGTACTGTCCAACTCTTGTAGATTTAGGAAATATCTTGCCCAAACCATCTATTAAATCTTGTAAAAGATATTTTGTTCCTTCATCTGTAATATCAAGCGAGTCCTCTTGTATAATAACGCTACAAGTTGTATGTTGTGAGTAAACAGTTAAAAGACCATTTTTAATACCTGAATTTAAAACGATATTTTTTGCTTCACTAGTAACATTATGAAAAGTTGTTTTTGCTTCTGTTTTAATTTCTATCTTTTCATGATATACTACCATTTTTATATATCCCTCCAATAATTTTTGATATTTTTAAATTCTGACAGAAATTCTCTATTTTCAAATTATTCCAGTAATCCCCTTTGCCCCTCCATGGAACATAATATATCCTTTTCCTAAAATTAAGAATAATAATGTTTATATTTAAAAGTTTATCAAATACGGATAATTATGTCAACAGGTCGAATTGCCTCACCAAAAAAGTACTCTAAATAGTATCGATGCCTCAGATAAAAAAGTATTCCAAATTATTTTAATTATAACCTAATCTCTTCTATATTTAAATAGAAAGATTATCTCTTTTAAATATATGAGGAGGCAAAAAGGATCTTAACCATGAGGCAGAAAAAGGCCGTAACCAGAGAACTAAAAGATCGATATCAAAGATCATCTAAAAAAGAAAAGACTATTATGTTAGATGAATTTATTAGACTTACCAGCTATAACCGCTCCTATGCCGCCAGAGCCTTAAGGATAAAAGAAGTATTAGGGTATATGCATATAGGAGGTAAAAGAATAAGATTAGTAAGAGATAAGAAGAAAATCAAAAGGGCAAAGAAAAAGATCTATGATAAGAAAGTCCTTACCGCTTTAAGGGAACTCTGGATAATTTGTGATTATATCTGTCCTAAAAGACTAGCTCCCTACTTAAAAGAGATCATCCCAGTATTAGAAAAATGGAGGGAAATTAAACTTGATGCTAAGGTAAGAGAAAAACTCTTGAGGGTAAGTGCAGCCACTATCGATAGGCTTCTAACTGAAACCAGGAAGAGATCTAGAATAAAAGGCAGATCTACTACCAGACCAGGAAGCCTATTAAAAAAGAGTATCCCTATCAGGACTTTTACTGATTGGGATGAGAAAGTACCTGGTTTTTTTGAAGTAGACCTAGTTTCCCATGATGGAGGGGCATTAAAAGGTAATTTTAACCAGAGTCTTAATTTTACCGATATCTGTACCGGATGGGAGGAGATGATAGCGGTAAAGAATAAGGCACAGATATGGGTCTTTGCTGGAATAGAGAATATAAAAGAGAGATTACCTTTTTCTATCTTGGGGCTAGATTCAGATAATGGGTCTGAATTTATCAATGCCCATCTACTTCGTTATTGTGAACAAAACCAAATTACTTTTACCAGGAGTCGGCCTTACCGGAAGAATGATTCCTGTTTCGTAGAACAGAAGAATTATTCGGTCATCAGAAGGGCAGTTGGATATTCTAGATATGATACTGATAACGAACTTAATATTTTAAATGTATTGTATGGCTATCTTAGACTCTACGTTAACTTCTTCCAACCGGTAAGAAAATTAATCAAAAAGGAAAGGATAGGGAGTAAAGTTATCAAAAGATATGACGAGGCTAAGACTCCTTACCAAAGAGTTCTTGCTTCTCCTAATATTGACGATAATATAAAGGTGAAACTAAGAAAAGAATATGATATGCTAAATCCAGCAGAACTGAAAAGAAAGATAATTAAATTGCAAAATAAACTCCTTAAATTAAATGCTCTAAAGCAGGAGATGAGAAAAGAGCTAGATAAAAGTGCAAAACCTTCAAGTAGGTTTGAGTACATTTCTACTTGAGACATCGTATTAGCTTTCAAGTACATTTTTATATGAGGCATTAAGCCAGGTAAACACTATCGTTGGTGTCAAGAACTTGTGGGGACTTTTCTTACCTCAAAGAAATTATTTGATTTTACTTCACGAAAAGAAAAACAGACCTTTATGAAATTTAATATAAAATAAATAATAATCCTACTAAACTATTTTCTAAAATAAACCTATTATTCATCTTGGATACAACTTTTCCTAAAATATCAAATGATTAATCTATACTTATTAGTCTCTTTAATGATCTTACCCAGGTCCTATCCTGATGGGGTCCGGATAGGACCGGGAGATAATAAGTATGTTCGTATTTACCATTACTGTCTTTATCAAAATCAAGAGAGACTATCTTTTCTAATTCTGATTTTAGCCCTATCGGGTCAGTTTGGACTGCACCCCTCCGACTAGACACATTTAGTAAAAAATAAGACTTGTTATATTATAATAAGATAACGAGCAAGAGGAATAAAGGAGGGGTGCAGTCCATCTTTCTTTCCCTTTACTGATAATCCCTAATTTAAGTTCAGCTTTAGTCTTTTCTTCCTGCTGGAGGTGGATATTGGTTCCATCTACCTCCAGATAGATTATTCCTCTTTCCGTTTCTTTAGTTAACTCATCTTCAGTCTGCCTTTAGGCTTTTATCTGCTCTTGGTCTATTTGCTCTTTCTCTTCTTTTAGGGTCTTTTTTCCTGGTCTTATTACTTGACCTCTGATACTCTCAAAACTACGGCTGCCCCTGTAAAACCTCTGCATTAGGTCTTCTGAATTACGATAACTACCTAAAGATAAAGGCCAGATAACCCTCTGCCTTTTCGCCAAGCTCACTTATTCTCTGGTTCTTTTTTATCCCTAACTTTTCATCCAAAAGATACTTCCATTTACCAGATCTTTCCCGATATAATCTCTTATAGAAGGTGATATCTCCTAAGAGGGTAGTCATATACCTTAATCTTTTACCTTGATTGGAAAGCTCTCCTCTTTTTCTTTCTTTATTTAATTTATTATCTATTAGCTGTAATGGTTCTTCTAGTAATTCTTGACCGACCTTTCGGGTTAAGTCGAAGATTATTCTCTCTAGGGTATGGAAATTTACGCTGTCTTCTGGTATATTAAATTTAAGATTAGGTAAGTTGATGGTTACCTCTAAGTTTTCTATAGGGTAGATTTACCTCCTTTTGAAAAAGAATACTTATTCTTTTTCTTCTTTTCTTTGAGGTAAGTCTACCTTTTTTATTTACCTCTTGGCAAACCCTTTTCTTCAAAACCCCTACTAAAATTTTACACTATCAATCGCTTTTTTATTTTACAAATAATGTTTTTTTGAAATATTTTTTTGAAGAAATTAAATGGAGAGAAAAAAAGGGGGGGACAGACTATTTTTTTACCTTAGTTATTCTTGGTTCTCCCTAGAGAAGTGCCACCTGTCCCTCTATGACCATATAAGAAATATTGTGAGCACTTAATTCATTAGCATTTTTTTAAAAAAGTTTTTTGAACATAGTTCACCACCAGAGCAATTTTTGCATCAATACCCCATCCATTAAGTGGATCTTTCATAGGAATTACCCCTAAGGCTCGTGCTTCCTTATACATTGCATCCATTATCTGAAAGTTTTTTATTATATTTACTTTCTCTTTTTTTATTAATTCTTCTTCAAATTTTTGTACTATTTTATAATTTTTTATCACTTTGGTATCCTCATCATTTGTTTATAGTTTAATTTACGCAAAAATTAACTGTTGGTAGTCGGTAACTGGGGATGCTTAAATCAACCTAATGGCAAACTGGGGACATATCGGGTTACAATATCCACATAAAATACAAAGGTCGTGATCGACCACCGCTTTGCCATTGATCAGGGATAATGCTTGATTAGGGCAAGTTTTTACACAAGTTCCGCAAGCAACACAAAAAGAGGAAATAAACAATTTTTTATTAGGTTTAATTTTTTGATAAAATAACTCTTCAGAAATTTCTTCATTATTGAATATTTTTATATTCAGTTCCAATTCATCCTCACTAATCATTCCAACGGCAACCGAGCTAATACCTGTAATATTTCTTACAAAATTAAAAGCCTCTTCTAATTGATCAATCAAATGTCCTCCGCCTAAGGCCTTCATAGCATATAGGCCTTTTCCTGCCTTATGCGCTTCTGATATTGCTTTAATCATATCCTCAACACTACCGCCTACAATACCAATACCAAGTTTATTAATGATAGGAAATATAATATCGATTTCTTTAATTTCTGCTGCTTGTCTAACTATTTCAATCGCATGAGTTGAAATTCCGATTGCCCGAATAGTACCCTTTGCTTTATAATCATTCAAACATTGTAATGCCCCCGCCCTTTCTTCAAAGACAGAGGGAGTAAAGCTGCCTGCATGTAAAAGAAAAATATCTATATAGGTCCGTCCCAAGGATCCAAGCGCATCTTTTATGCTTTGCTCCATCTCTTTGTATGTTTTGGCAACAGATTTAGTCGCAATAATCACTTCACTGTTATAGCCTTCTAAGGCTTTTTTAATATGGGGATAGGTTTTATAAATTTCTGCGGTATCAACGAAATTAAGTCCTTTTTCCAGGGCAGCAAGAATAAGTTTTCCCCCCTTTTCAACAGATATATTTGCCTGTAAAGGGCCTATAGGCAATGCACCAAAACATAACTCAGTTACTTTAATTCCTGTTTTTCCTAAAAAATATTTTTTCATATTTTGTAAATCCTTTCTGTAAAAGTTTAATAAAGAGTTATCTTAAAATTTTAAATTACTAAAAGTTTCGGAAAAATATCTACTATTTTTTATCGTCTTAATATTTCTACAACTTTTTTTAAAGTATCATCTGTACCAACATTTCCCGGAAAAATAATGTAAGGTAAACCTGGGAAACGACTTTCAGAACCTAATTCCCACACAGGAATTCCTGGTTGAATTTGCCCCATTACCATTGCTCTTCTTACATTAAGACCTTTTACTCCAATATCACTGGAGGTAATTCCGCCCTTTGCCACAAGGAACCCTGACTTTATTTTAAGAGTTTGAACTACTTTAACCAACCCCTCTGAAATGCGAGAAGAAAAAATGAGATTTTTATCACTATTTTCATTTTGCGAATTGTTTCTATAATACTCCCGTGAAGTATAAATACAAACATCATTTCCGAAATTAAATCCTTTTTTAACTTCAGATGTGACTCTATCGACTTCTGCCTTTAAATGTTTTTGGGTTTTTGCTTGACTAACATCCCATTCTATCCAAATTAGATTAGAAAGCTCGTCTAATTTTTTCATTTGTTGTGTAGTTTTTTGAACATATGAACCGATAATAATTAAACCTGGCATAGAGGGTTTTCCTTTTGGATACAAAGTTTCTTTAGTTAAAAGAGGTTTCGGATTGATTCCGCCAATTACCTGCGCAAAGGAAGCTGCAGTACGAAAAAGAAAATTTTTTCCCCTGTTTATACTTTTAGATAAGGCTATCAAAAATACTTTTAGATCAGTACATTCTACAGCATTTACAATTACTTTATTAAAGTTCTTCATTTCTAAAAGTTTATGAAGTGCTCCCTTTATATTTTTTGCCCTTAACATTTTTAATAAAATACTAATAACTTGACCTGTAGGATATTGTCCAGCAGTCTTTTCTTCTATCCATTCCTTTAGATTTTAATTCTTATATCCAAAGACACTATCTAGGGCAAATTCTGTCTGCCCTATTGGCACTAATAAGTCCCGTTCTTTAATGTAATGAATATCATTAAAAGTAAATTTTCCTCCTTCTAAAAAAAAGGGAATGATTATCTCTCCATCTATTTTTTCTTCTTTTTTTAATTCATCGTAAATTGTTTTAGTTTCGAGTGGATAGTGACCTCTAAGAGTAGAGTCGCTCCGAGAGATAAGTAAAAACTTTTCTTCCTCCTCTAAAGCAATCTGCTTTAAATCCCGTGCTAATTGTTTATGGAGTCTTTGGGTTTTAACAGAAGTTAAAGCTCGAGAGCTAGTAAGAAGGTATATTACCTTATGCTGGTCTTTCATTATCTGCCTTAGGGTAGAAAAATCCCAAGAAGTATAAACTGGGATAGATTGTACTGTCTGTGTTTCGGTGTGGTCATCATCTAAAACAATAATTTTTCTCTTTATTCGGTCTACCGCACTTAACCATTCCTTGTTTATTTTATTTTCGGGAATAGCAGGAGAAAGTTTTTTAGCAAAATTATTCCAATCTAAACTTTTTTCATTCATTCATTTTTTATCCTAATTTTTATATGATAAATTACCTCTATAAAAATAATTCTTTAAGTAACAATAGTAATTAATTTTATTAACCATCTATGATGATAGTTTTACGTTTAACTTGTGGATCTTTAAATTTGTCTTTAGCATCAGTTAATTTTGAGGAAATACTCCAAACAATTGCCCCTTCCGGACCAGCTTGAAACCAGTGCCAGGTATTTGGTGAAATGATATACTGATCACCAGGATGCATAACAATTTCATGCCAGATATCAATATATCTTTTTCGATATAAAGGGGGATTTGCTTTTGGATTACAGGTTATACTCCCAGGAACTGCTAAGTGAAACTCCCTCAGTAGGAGCTGGGGGCTTCTTAAACCTATGGCAATGTTAATTGCAGTTGCCCTTTGTCTTCTTTTTCTTGATGCTCAACGTAGGCGAGAATTTCCTTTTCATTCAAACCTATACACGATACACAGTATCCTCTAGACCAGATGCCGCTTTTCCTTGCATAGGTTTTTTGCATAAAAGGAAATTTCGCCTTGAGCTTTTTTGCTGACTGTGTTTTGATAAACTGAATTACATTGGCCACTGCAATTCTTGGAGGTATCACGACTACCATATGAACGTGATCCTCTTGTACATTAAGCTTTATTACCTCGATATCGGGATCAAGTTCTGGGATATGTGAGAGTATTTTCTATGTATATTCCTTTACCCCTTTCACAAAGATTTTTCTTCGATATCTCGGTATCCAGAAGAGATGGTATTCCGTTTTGTAGAAAGCATGTGCGTTTTTTCGAAATCTCATGCTTCACTATACCAAATGCCATCTCGTTTGGATAGCCACTACATCACCAGACAGGAGTCTGGTGTTTTATATGGCTCAATAAATAGGCCCATACCTGAGCTTTCTACTATTTTATATAGCCATTTATTTTCGCTATTTAGTTTTCAAAGGACATCTAGAGTTAAATTTGCTGCTTAAGTAAGATACGTTGTATTAAAATTTTAGTTTTTGGGAGATAATCATAATATAAAAAATCTTCCTTTTATAACGATTCCTTCCCGGTCATTTTTTCAATTTTCACTTTAACAATAATTGTTTTTTCCAAAACATCTTCGGGATAATGAAATATAGACTGGGAATCATGCTGATAATAATGCTGCATTATGATGTCCAGGGCATTTCTCTTTTCTGCAATATCTTTTAAAATAACTGCTTTTCCAAAGATCAGGACACTCTTGTACTTCATGCTGGTTTTGCATACCTTTTGAGAAGGTACGAGTTCCACATCAACATCAAACTCCACACAGACCTGATCATTATTCTGGAGAATACCCAGCTTCCGCCCTTCTCTAGCCGAATGTAGATATAGGTAATTCTCCGAATAACCGAAATTCATGGGTATTATATATGGCTCATCTTTCCAGCACATAGCTACCCTACAAACACTTGACCTCTTAATAATGGATACCATTACTTTCTTATCAATTATTTCTTTATCTTTTCTTTTCATAATACTACCAGTAAACCTTCCTGTTTAACCTTAACAAATTTTTAAATCTGTCTAATTTTGAGATCTGCTCTTATTTCTTTTTACCATAACCAGGATTTTCCGGTCAGGTTAAAATTTTAACCAATCAGTCAGTCCCATAAGTTTAGAGGACATCAATAAAACATAAATAATCAGAAAAATTTTGATCCATTTGTCTCCTTTAGCAACCGCAAAATTACTTCCTAAATAAGCGCCAATAGCACTACCGATAGCTAATATAAGACCTAAAATCCAATCTACTTTTCCACTTATAATAAATACCAGTAATGAGCTGAATATATAAATTCCGGTAATAAACATTTTCAGACTATTTATCTTCACCAAAGACATTCCGGTAACTAAAACTAAAATTGCTATAATAATAAATCCAACTCCTGCCTGGATAAAACCTCCGTAAAAACCAACAAAAAAGAAAGCAATCATGGCAATAATCAATCGAACCCTACTTAATTTCTCTATATTTATATTTTTTAAATATTTCTTCTCTGGACGCCAGATAATTAAAACTAAGACTACAAGCATTACAATTGCTAAGATTTTTTGAAAAACTTCTTCCGGAAGAGATATGGCCAATTTAGCACCTATAATCGAACCAATCACTGCTGGTAATCCAAACATTAAGCTCAATTTTGGATAGTAAAAGCCCTTTTGTTTAAAGTTAACTACGCCTACAATACTTTGCATCATCAAACTAACCCGGTTAGTACCATTAGCTACTGCCGAAGGTAATCCTAAAAAAATTAAAGCAGGTAAGGTTAATAGGGAACCGCCTCCACCTATAGTATTGACAAATCCTGATACAACTCCTACGACTAAAATTAATCCCATTGACTTTAAATCCATAATAAACGCCTCATCTTTTATTTTAATAAATAGGTTTAGGTCTATATATTTTACAAATAATATAATAATTTCTAAAAATAAACAAGGCACAATAAAAACGTGATATAATACGACTGTCATACAAAATAATATCTAACCATTATTTTTAAAAACATTTTTCAAAAAGAAGGATTTTTAAATTTTTTAGGAGGCCAGATTCAATGAAAAAGAGTTATTACTTTTTTATAATTTTAAGTATTATAGTTTGCTTATTTTTATGTTCTTTTTCTTTATCATTTTCTGAATCAATCCCTGCTGCAGAAGAAAATTATAAACAAGGGGAAGAACTTATGAATCAGGGGAAATATGAGGAAGCCCTTACCTATTTTGAAAAAGCATTAGAAATTGATCCAAATTATATCAACGCTTACTTTAACATCGGCAGGTGTAAAAATAATCTTAATAAAAAAGATGAGGCTATTGAAGCTTATAAAAAAGTCATCAGTTTAAATCCTAAATATGCAGAGGCTTACAGTAACCTCGGAGATATTTATAGGACATTGAAGAGATACGAGGAAGCCCTCCAGATGTTGAACAAAGCTATAGAACTAAAACCTGATTATGCTTACCCTTATTATAACTTAGGACTTATATCTGCAGACAAAGGCGACTTTCCCCAAGCCATAATCTACTATAAAAAAGCAATAAAATATAAACCTGATCATAAATGGAGTTATTACTCCTTAGGAGATGCATTAGATGATATAAGTATTGAGTTATACGAAGAAGCGGTGGAAGCTTATTCAGGAGCTATAAATATAGATCCAAAATATGGCGATGCCTATAACGGCTTAGGATATGCCTATAGAAAATTAGGAGAATATGATAAAGCTATTGAAGCGATAGGAAAGGCTATACAGTTATATCCAAAATTTTATTACTATTACTATTGTTTGGGTGAAACTTATAAAGATAAAAAACTTTATCCGGAGGCAATAAATAATTATAAAAAAGCAATTCAAAATAATACGGAATATAAATATAGTCATTTTAGTTTAGGCTATTCCTTAGAGCAGAGTAAACTTTATGATGAAGCAATAGCGGAATATAAAGAAGCAATACGTATTGATAAAAACTTTACTGTGGCTTATTTTAATTTAGGAATTAATTATAAAAGATTAGAGCGATATGACGAAGCCATCGGGGCATTTGACGAGGCAATAAAATTAGATCCAAAATATACTAACGCCTATTATAACTTGAGTCTGATCTATTATAATTTAGGTAATAAAGAAGCAGCTATGAAAGAATATGAAATGGTTAAACAATTAAATGCAAATTTAGCTGAAGAACTACTTCCGTTAATCAGTAAATAACTATTTTATATTTTTTTATTTCTACGATTTTAGAAAGAATAAGGTCGAACCTTATTTAGAATTTTTATGATTCGATAAATCTTTCAGCATCTAAATCAAAGAGCTGGTTATCTTCTTGTTCTCCTAAACCGCGTGATTAAAAAATTAAAAATAATACTTGACATTCTTCCCAATTAATATATATAATAGTAGAGTCACTTAACAATAAGTGAAAAGGTTATTAAATGAATAATTTATAACCTGAAAAACTTAATCCTTTAGTTTAGGATTGAGCTAAGTAATATTTGAAATAGAGTTTTTTCTATCTTGTTTTACTTTTCCTCTAAAGAGAATGTTACTGAAGAAAAAATAAAAAAGGAGGAAAAAGAGATGCAAGGTAGTAAACTTTATGTCGGAAATTTAAGCTATACCGTAACTAACCAGCAACTGGAAGAGCTTTTTGGTAAACATGGTACTGTAAAAAGTGTCAATATTATCGAAGGCAAAGGTTTTGGTTTTGTGGAAATGTCTTCTCCAGAAGAAGCTGAAAAAGCCAAAGAAGCTTTAAACGAAACTGATTTTAATGATCGTCCATTGAAGATCGACGAAGCCAAACCACAAAAACCCAGAAGAGATTTTAACGATAGCCGAAGACGTTATTAATTTTTAGTTAAAATAGCTTAGTTAAGAAATGAAAAACCTCTTTAGTGCATATACTGAAGGGGTTTTTCATTTATTTTTAAGTTTCTTTATTGACCTATAAAATATTCTGATTCCGCTTGTATCCGATATTTAAAATTAAGGATGTCCTCTTAATACAACTACGACTACGAGAAAAACTAAACTTCCTCCTCTTTTTAAAATAAAGTTTCGGGTCTCAACAATTAACATATTTTAATTTTTTAAAATATGATAAAAGT
>JBGPSO010000001.1:0-29692 GCA_041490145.1 Atribacterota bacterium | reverse complement strand
TTGCTCCTTTGTTGCACTTGCTTATTGAATACAACTCTACAAAAATTTAAAAAATCCTTCTTTTTTTAAGAAAAATTATAAAATTAATTTATTATTTTTTTATTCGACTTTTTTATACTACTGAAGGTTCAATAATTAATTCCCCCCGTTCAAATCTTCCTATATCCAACTCATCTATAGGTAAAGAAGTTCTTTCTTTTAATATCAATTCCGCAATTAGCTTACTAGTTATCGGAGCTAACATAAATCCGTGCCCGCTAAATCCTATCGCCATGTAAAAACCTTCAATTTGGGGGTGTTCACCCAAGATTGGCTGAGCATCTGGGCTCATATTATATAAACCGGCCCACTGTCTAACCATACTCACCTCTTTTAATAAAGGCAGCACAGCAGTCATCTTTTGAGCCATTTCCTGAGCAAATTGCCAGCTCGATCCTATATTGCCATCTTTTCGTTCATTAGGATCGCCAAAGCCCATTATTATACTACCATGAGGAGTCTGCTGACAGTAAAAATTGCGAGAGAAAGACATTAACATCGGCCTAAATAAAGGGTCAAGGGGTTCAGTAATTAAAATTTGATGTCTTTGGGAATAGACTGGTAAATCAACACCTACCATCTTCCCAATTATTCCCGAATATCCACCAGCTGCATTTACTACCATAGGAGTTAACACCTTTCCTTTATCTGTATTAACGGCAACTATCTTATGGTTTTCTGTTTCAATCTCTTTTACCTCAGTAAAGGTATATATCTTTACCCCTAACCTCTCTGCAGCCTCCGCATAAGCAAAATTGGTTTTAAAAGGATTGGCATGACCATCGGTAGGACAAAAAGTGGCAGCTAATATACCTTCTGTATTTAGAGGGGGGACACTCTCTTTTGCTTCCTCAACCGTTATGAGTCTGGCCTTAATATTTAAAGATTGTTCCAAGGCTATATTTTTCTTAAACTGGTTCACCTCTTTTTCGGTATAAGCCAAGATAAGATATCCACCTTGATTAAGTTCAATATCATATTCCAGTTCCTGACTTAAATTCTCAAAAATTTTTATACTCTCCCGAGCCAGGATACAATTCATCTTAGTTCCAAATTGCTGTCTAATCCCTGCTCCACATCTTCCAGTAGCACCACTGGCTAGAGTATTTTTTTCCAATAATATTATATTTTTAGCTCCCAATTTAGCTAAATTATAAGCAATGCTACAACCAACTACCCCTCCACCAATAATAACTATATCTGCTTTTTTAATCATCATTATCACCTGCCAGAGTTCCTAATTTAATTGGTTTAGTAGGAGGTCTAAAAGTAGATATGGATAACTCCTCTATTTTTTTATTACAAAATTTAGCAATTTCTCTTAAGATAATCTGGTGACAAGTATTACCCTGACATCTTCCCATTCCGGCTCTAGTAATTCTTTTAATTTCATCGAGACTAGTATATCCTTTTTCTAAAGCTTGTCTTATTTCTCCCCAGGTGACATCTTCACATCGGCAAATTATGATATCATCCTTCATTCTTTTTGTCCTCCACATTTATACTTCTAACCTTCATAGCCATATTTTTGGGAACTGATATGGAAATTATATTGGTCTTATTTTTAATCTTTTGGACTCTCACTACTTTTGCTTTACTCACTATCTTTCCTGCTCTATCTAAAGCATAAACCTCTTTCCCTTTTTCGGGCAGAGGAAGCATTTCATAAGGTAACTTAATTAAGGCTTTATTTTCTAAATAGTTATTATCTATTACAAATATAGCCAAACCTGGGCAAGCACTAATACAAATCCCACAACCAGTACATTTATTAAAATCAACTTGAGGTAAATCATTTATATCTTTAAATGGTTTTATTGCTCCAAACTTGCACGATATAGCACAAGGATCACAAGGTATCTTCTGAAAGCATTCTATGATAACTACTGCTCCTTTAGCTAATCTTTCTTTATCCGGAATTACTTTTTTTAAATCATCATCGGTGGGAATACCAGTTTTTTCTAACATTATTAACCCACTTCCCTCTTAATCAAAGCTTTTTCTAAGCCTATTTTTACCTTTTCGCTTAAAGGATTAGCTCGTAATTCTTTTAACTCTTTTCTTAAGTTTCTGTTTAGTTCTAAAAAATTTTCAACTCTATATCCTAAACTCACTGCAGCATTTAACCCAGCAATTTTTCCCTCTAACATAGCACTACTGGCTTCTTCAATGCCAGCTACATCCCCTGCAATATAAATATTATCTAAACTTGATTTCATATTATCATCTCTTAAAGCCACATATCCGCCGAGTTCAGCAATATATTTCATCTGACAACCTGCCTGCCAGAGTAAATCAGAAAGCGGAGATAAGCCAACTGCTAAACAGATAGTGTCTACTTTAAGTTCTTTTTCTGTTCCCGGAATAAATTCAAAATCTTTATTAATTTCACTAATTACCGCTTTTTCTACACCATCATTACCGTAGACCTCTTTTAAGGAATGGGAAGTATAAATTGGAACTCCTAAACGTCTAATTTTAGCTGCATGTACCAGATATCCACCTATTTTAGGAAGGGCTTCCACGATTGCTTCCACCTTAATACCTGCTTGCAGGAGTTGATAGCTAACAATTAAACCAATATTTCCTGCTCCTACCATTAAGATATTATTGCCCGGGACTACTCCATAAAGATTCATTAAGGTTTGCACTGCCCCCGCCCCATATACTCCTGGTAGATCATTATTTACAAAAGTCAACATATTTTCCGAAGCTCCAGTGGCTACGATAATTCTATCAGGTAGTAATTTAATAAATATATCACCATTACTACCCTGGACAATAGTTAGAATACCATCTTCATAATATCCGGTTACCGTGGCATTACAAATTAGTTCAATATTCTTATATTTTTTAATTTCTTGTAGTAAATTTCTAGCAATTTCTATGCCCCTAATCCCAGCAAATTGTTTCTTAGAACCAAAAAATTTATGGGTTTGTTTTATCAATTGCCCCCCTAATTCTAAACTATCATCGATAAGGGTTATTTTTGCTCCTGAAGAGGCAGCACAAATTGCTGCTGATAATCCTGCTGGACCTCCTCCAATTATAGCTAGGTTAGTCTTCTTCAATTGAAATCACCTTTTCCTTTTTGGATTTCTATATTCATCCCTTCTTCTAATTTAGTTACACAAGTTCTTACATTAGGAATGCCATTTACTTTCATTAGACAGGAGGAGCACTTACCTATCGCACAAAAGAATCCCCGGGGTCGGTGATACTTAATACTTCTGCTCAACACTTTTACTCCAGCAGCAACCAAGGCAGAAGCAATAGGCTCTCCTTCCTTACCTTCCATTTCTATCCGGTCTAAAGTAAATTTAACTTTTTTACCTGGACTAAATTCCAGAATAGGGTGCTCTTTTATTCGCATACTCTCCTCCTTTTTTTAGCATAAAAATTGCCGCCATTCGCCCAGTATTACCCTTGTCTCTCCGATAAGAGAAGAAAAGCTCAGGATGATCGGCAGTACAAATTTCATTAACAAAAATATTCTTTTCCTCTACTCCTCCCTTAACCAATTGCAAATAATTTGCTTTTTTTAAATCAAGATACCAACTATCTTTATTTCGTTTAGAAACTACTTTACTATTAAAATTGTCTTCACTTAAACAATAATTAGCAGTTTCATCTTGAAATTTAATATTATAACAGCAGGGACCAATGGAAGGAAAAATGGCAGTTAAGCAGGAGCGGGGGGTTGTCCCGAAGATTGTTTTCATCTTAAACAATGTTTTTAAGGTTAATTCCAATTCTGTTCCCTTTCTTCCACTATGAATTAACCCAATAACCTTTTTAATAGGATCTAAAATAAAAATAGGTACACAATCAGCATAACACATTAAAAGTGGTATTTCAGGGAGGTTAGTAATTAAAGCATCGCTTTCCTTAATCGCATCAGAAGGTGTAAAAGCTCCTTTGCCTTTATCTTCTTCTTTTACGACAGTTATTTTGTCTTTATGTACCTGCTGGGCAGAGGTCATACTTCGATAGTTAATATTCAAAATATCTGAAATTATTTTTCTATTTTCTAAAACACAATTTTCTTTATCATTTACCTGATAGGATAGATTAAGGCTATTAAAAGGAGATTTACTTACTCCACCTAATCTCGTGCTAAAAGCATTTACTACTAAGTTGGTATTATCTAATTCTCTACATTGGAAATATTTTATTGGTCCAAGTTCTTTTAATTCAAAATCTTGGTTCAAATTATCTCTTCTTTTTAATAATATTTTTTAATATGAGGGAGGAAATGACCAACTTATCTATAATAACAATTGGGAATGTATTTTTTAACTTTTTCCACAAATTCTTGTATCTTTTCAACCGAATAAGGCTTTATTTTTTGGAAAGAAGGGTTAAGGGTCATCTCTAAAGGAGAGAAATTCTGTAAAACATATTTTTTTGCTCCTGAAATATATTTAGCAATTTCTATTATGTTTTCTTCTGTATGTAATACAGGTACTACAGTAGTTCGAAATTCATAATCTGTTTCAGAGTTCATAATTAATGTAATACTATCCTTTACTCTCTCTAATAATATTTTGTCTTTAATACCAGCTGCCTTAGAATAGCAATCAAAGTCTAATGATGATTTAATATCCATGGCAATATAATCTATTAATCTAAACTTTAAAAGATCTTCTAATAATTTTGGATTAGTACCGTTAGTATCCAGTTTAATTAGAAAACCTTTATTCTTGATTTCTTTAAAATACGAAGGTAAATCAGCATATAGGGTAGGTTCTCCTCCGCTCATACATATACCATCGATAAATTCTTTCCTCTCTAAGAGAAATTTATTTATTTCTTCAAAAGGTATATTTTTAAAATGGTCTGGATATAAAATTAAATCACAATTATAACAAAAAGGACACCGAAAATTGCATCTGGGGAGATATAAAGTAGAAACAATTTTCCCCTCCCAATCAATTAAGGAGGTTTCGATCATCTTCTTTATAGTAATCTTCAAATTGCAGCTTCCTCTCTAATCTCCTCTAAATTAGGGGTCTTGCCTCTCCATATTTTGATCTCATTCTCATCATTATCCACAATTGCCATAGAAGGCGTAGACACAATATTATAATAACTTGCTTCCGCCAAACCATCAACCGTGCTTACATCAAAATACTGCACGGTCATCTCTTTTTCCAATTGTTTTCCAATATGATTAGCTTTTGGACAATTAGGGCAATTTTTTTGCCAGAATATTTTTATTTTCATTATACTTTTACTCTTTTCTAAACCTGACTTTTGACTTTATAGTTTCCGGAATGTCGATCTTTTAACTCTCCGATTTTATTTTTATTCCAATTAGTTATCTTACTATAATACCCTACTATCCTGGTTACTCCGTATACATCTTTACTTCCACAATCATTACAATTTTCTGTCAGTCCTCTACTTACTTTATTACATAAATTACATATAGTAAATTCAGGTGAAATAGTAAGTTGAGAACACTGAGTATTCTCCCAAACTTTTTTTATTAAATTATAGATACTCTCAGGTGAAGGTCGATTTTCTCCTACAAAGGCATGAATTATTGCCCCACTCTTTATTAAAGGGTGAAACTTACTTTGTTTGACTATTCGAGTAATTAAATCTAGAGGTGCTGAAGCTGCAAAATGGATACTATTAGTGTAATAAATTTCATCTCTTTCAGGATTTCCCTTTATAACTTTTTTACTATCCGGAAATTCTTGTAGATCGATTTTAGCCAATCTTCCCGCTGCACTTTCCGCCGGGGATTCTTCTAAGGATAATTTTAAATTAAACTTTTCGCTATATTCTTCACATTTTAAACTCATAAAAGATACAATTTTTAATCCTAATTTATAAGCCTTTTCACTTTCGTGTAACTGATCTCCAGAAATATATTGAACTGCTTCATTTAAACCTATTAATCCTATTAAATAGGTACCTTGATCTAAATCTACATAAGGCTTACCATCTTCCGCTATTTTACCTATTTCCCACAAGGCTCCATCTGAATTTACCATCATCATTTTTAAAAATTTTTTCTTCTGTAAATGTGCTTGAATGGCTAAGTGTAGGGCTTGATCAATTTTTTCAAAAAATAATTCTATATTTTCCATCTTACTATAATTAAAAGAGGAGTCGGAAATTCCCCTATTGGAAAAAGCTCTATAGGAACATTGGGGCAGATTGATGGTAACATTTTGTATTCCGGCAAACCTTAATTTTTCTGGATGGGTTATCATTTCTTGATCAGTTATTCTCGTCCTTAATCGGCAACAGGAGGCTAAACTTATATCATCTCGATCAAAAATAAAATAGGGCGAACCATTTTCAGAGGCTACTTCACACGCATATTCTAATAATTTTTTCTGTTCAGGATCTTCGAAAGATCTATTATTAATATGTAAATCCATTTTAGGAAAAGCAAAGACTTTTTTATTACAATCTCCTTCTTCCCAAACTTCCATTAGAGCTTTTAAAAATAATTGAGATTCTATTTCGTATTCTCCGTAATTTTTCCCGGTATATTCTCCTCCAGGTCCAATTGCAGGCACATTTTTAAGGTACTCAGGGATACCTAGATGAACATTAAAATCAAGAAAAAGGCTATTATGAGCAAGGAGACCATCGGTAGTTAGAAAGTTTTCGTATTTTTCTACAGAAATATCATATACATATCTATCTTGCTCTTTTATTTCTTTCTGATTAATTACTTCTACAGGTAATAAATCACTTGCTTTATATAATATACTTTTTAGATTTTTAAGCCTTTTTATCTGTTTCTTAATAATATTTTTTGCTAAAATTTGCTGAGGAAAAGAGTTAATGTTTCTCATATCAAAATACATTGATGAAGAGTTCAAATCACTATGGGGTTGAACATTATCAAAAATAAAAAGTTTTTTAAATAATAAAGGAATTTCTTCTTTACCAACTTCCTCCACAGAAGGATTTGGCAAACCGATTAGACTATTATTTACCCTTCTTTTTATTTTATCAATCCATTGCACAGAAAGAGGATAAGATTTTAAAGAAATTTTAGCTCCAAAGATTTTTTTAATCAGAGGTTTCAATTGGTTATAATCGTATCTACGCTGGTCATATTGTTTATAAGAAGGTTTATTTTTAAACCTTTCTAAACATTTTTTTCTTTCTTCTTCTTTTCTTTCTAAAGAAAAATAAACTTTATCAAAAGAGTTTATCCCAATCGTAAGTACATATTGTAAATGGGTTTTCTTTACTTCATTACCCTTAATAATAATTTTTTCTTTGCTCCGGTCTTTATCCTTTATTGTTGGTAAGCATCCAATCTTAGTAAAAACTAACCAGAGATGAGATTTTAATGTTTCTGAAATTGTACTACATCCAATTTTATTTTTATTTTCTATATATCCATCACCGGAAAGATATCCGGCAAGAAACGCTTTTATAATTTCATCCTTTCCAAAAAGAATAAAATCAGGAATTTTTTTATTAATTGCTCCATTCCCGCACAATTTCTTAAACAAAGAACTATATAAACTACCAGAAAATCTTACCCCTTTCTGTAAAATAGTAACTGTGGTTTCATCTACAAAAATTGTTTTTACTAAATGAGCAATATTTTCTTTTTCCTTGTCATCCCGGCAAGAAATAAATACAGAAGTTGGGGTACAATTACCTTCGGCTACATAATATCCTAATAAAGTAGCAAACTCTTTAGTTAGGGGAATATGTATTTTTAATTTGTTATGATAATGAGAATTACATCTTAAATCGATATATTCATCGTTTATTTTTACATATAAATCTTCTGACAGATAATCGGTAACATCAACATTTTTTTTATTATCATAAATTGGAAAGGAGGATAAAGATAAAATATTTTCTGGATTCTGGCTTGGCTTTATTTCAATAATTTCTCCATTTTTATTAAGCGTAAATAAAGAATGGTCATCGGTAACACATATTTTTCCTCCTAAACCTGTTTTTATTTCTACAAGTTTATTTTTTCTTTGGTGTCTAATTGCTTGATATATTTTCCCTAATACTGGTTTTCCTGTTAGCCGATCTATACTTATTGTAAAGTACCTGTCTCTATCTTTATCTTTATTGAAATTATGATAAAATCGTTCAATGGGAATTGATTTTAATTCTTTTTCTTGAGTATCGTAAACATATATTTTTTCTTTCCCTCTAAGCGATTGCCCACCCCTTGAAAAAGCATTTTGTGAACCGCTAAATATTAAGTATTGGGCTTCTTGCTTTATTTCTTTAAAAGGTAAATTCACTAAGAAAGGAGCGTAAATGATGTTTAAATAACCAATACCTAAAGCACCAGCATAATAGGCTTGCATAGAAGCCAAAAAGGTGTTTAAATGACCGGTTAAAGTTCTAGTATGCTTAGCTGGTGCAGAAGAAGTATCTAAATTTTCTAATTTCAAACCATATTTTTTTAAATATTCGAGGGAATGACCTGAACAATAAATTCGAGGGTAGCCTAAATCATGAATGTGAATCCAACCTTTTAAATGGGCATTAGCTACTTCTTTGGAAAAAATTTCTTGTAGCATATATTGTTTAATAGTATTTTCAGCAATAGTCAAGTTTATCGCCTCTGGATTGTTGGTTCCAATATTACTATTCTCTTTACTCTTAGATAAGAATAATTGTTTCAAATCAAAAGTAGGTATTCCGATAATCTTTTGCTTTCTCCACTTATGCTCGTATCCTCTCGCAAATAATTCATTATCAACCAATTCTCTAATTAAAGAAGTAGTTATCTCAATTAATCCTAAATCGAATATCTTTTCTTCCACTGCTTTAGCTATCTTCCTAGAAATATTCAAAGGCAGTTCTGCTTCTTTAACTAAAGCATGGACAATTTTTTTTCTATCCCAGGGAAAGATATTCTCAGAAGCTGGAGTAGAAACCAACAAGGAAAGATCGGTCATACTCTTATGATTTTTTATTTTTTTTCTAACTTTTAAACTTTCTCGAATTCTACTTCTCTTATCTCGATACAATATATAAGCTTTGGCGACTTTTACCATTCCTTCCTTAATCAATGTTTCTTCTACTATATCTTGAACTTCTTCCACCTGAGGAATCTTATCCTTAAATCTTTCTTCTAGTTTTTTAATTACTTGATCAGTTATTTTTTCTGATCTGAATTTATTCTCTTCTCCCATTACTTGCATAGCAGCAAAAATAGCTTCAACTATCTTTTTCCGATCAAATTCTACTAACTGACCTTCTCTTTTTCTAACGGTATTCGTCATTTTAAATCCTCTAGTAAAATATAATTACAAAATTAAATCAGTCTTTTATTGGCTAAGTTTTTTAATCTCTTTTACAAAACTACTTACATCTTTAAATTGTCTATATACGGAGGCAAATCTTACATAAGCTACTTCGTCCAGGATACGCAATTTTGATATAATTAATTCTCCAATTACGCTACTTTTAACCTCGTTTACTCCTTCATTCTTTATGGTATCTTCTATATCACTTACTAAATTACTTATAGTCTCCATACTTATTGGTCTTTTTTCGCAGGCTTTAATAATACCATTGGCTATTTTTTCTCGAGAAAAAGTTTCTCTGCGATCATCTTTTTTTATTACCATTAAGGGAATTAAATCTATTCTCTCGTAAGTGGTGAACCTTTTTTTGCATTTCTTACAAATTCTTCTTCTTCTAATTACTAGTTCGTTTTCTATATGTCTGGATTCAATTACTCCGGTATCATAATAACTACAAAAAGGACATTTCATTATTATACCCCTAAATGTAGGTTTATATTTATAATAATACACTAAATATGGTGATGTCAAGAAGAAATCGCTATATATTTTAAAAATATAAATAAAAATTTCAATGCCTAAATAAGGGATTTATCTGGTAGCCTTTAAATAGAAGACAGAAGTCAGAAGACAGAATATTATTAGCGGATAGCGTATATTGTATTAGTGAAAAATGAAAAGTATAAAGCGCAAAGCCATAACTTAAAACTTAAAACAAAGAGAAAAATTTTGAATTTTGAATTATGGTTTTTAGCTTTTCTGCCTGTGCGTTGCCTGACTGCGAGCGTACTCGCTCAGGCAGGCACGCAGACAGGTCGTTTTTCGTTTTCTTATCATACGCTTAGCGCTACCTGCTATACGCTATTTTTTACTTTTTCTCTCTTAAAAAGGTAGGGATCTCTAAATCGTTATAACTTATCTTCTCTTTATTAAAATCAATCTCTTCAAATTTATATTCTTCTTTTCTTTTCTCTAAGGCATCGAATCCGGCAGCAATTACCGTAATCTTCACTTCATCATTCAATTCTTTATTAATTACTGCTCCAAAAATTATATTTGCTTCAGGATTAGCCGCTTTAGAAATTATTTCAGCAGCTTCATTAACTTCATATAAAGTTAAATTTGAACTTCCACTAATGTTAAATAATATCCCTTTAGCTCCTTGGATATTTGTCTCCAAAATTGGACTATTTATAGCTCTCTCTGCTGCTTTTATAGCTCGGTTTTCACCACTAGCTCTTCCCATTCCCATTATAGCTGTACCAGCATTGGCTATAATCATTTTTACATCAGCAAAGTCTACATTTATTAAACCGGGCTCAACTACAATATCTGTAATTCCCTGAATCCCTTGTAATAGAACTTCATCGGCAATTTTAAAAGCCTCTAAGATAGAAGTATTTTTATCAACTACTTGAAGTAACCTATCATTAGGAATTACAATTAAAGTATCCACACATTCTTTTAATAATTTGATCCCTTCTTCAGCCTGTTTCATTCTTATGTGGCCTTCAAAAGAAAAAGGTTTAGTCACTACTCCAACGGTTAATGCACCTAAAGTTTTAGATAATTTAGCGATAATTGGGGCTCCACCAGTTCCAGTTCCACCTCCCATACCTGCGGTGATAAATACCATTTCTGCTCCTTCTAAGGCGTTTAAAATTTTATCTTTATCTTCTTCTGCAGCTTGACGACCAATTTCTGGGTTTCCTCCACTACCTAATCCCTTAGTTATACTACTACCAATTTGTATTTTCTGTTCTGCATTAGAAAAGGCCAATACTTGGGCATCAGTATTAGCGGAAATATATTCAACTCCCTGTAATTTCGCTTCAATCATTCTATTAACCGCATTACCACCGCCGCCACCCACACCAATAACTTTTATCTCCACAAACTGTCCTACTTTATTATTAAGGTTAGACAATTTATAACCTCCTTACAAAATAACAAAATAATAACTTATCTTAAAATAATGAAAACAACTAAAAAAAATCTCTCAACCAACTATAAATTTTTCCAAAAATATTTTTTAATCCTGTTTTTTTTCTAGATAATTTAAAAGACCTCCCGATAGAATATCTCTCAGTAGCATAACTTAATAATCCAACTGCTGCAGAATAGGAGGGGTCATTTATCATATCTGCTAACTCCCCTTGGTAATGGGGCCTTCCTAATCGAGAAGGTAAATTTAGGACCTTTTCAGCAACTTCTGAAATACCAGGCAGTAAAGAACTACCTCCAGTTATAACTACTCCTCCGGGAATCATATCATAATACCCAGATTTTCTAACTTCAGCCCCTACTAAACTAAATATCTCACTGACTCGAGGTTCAATAATTTCTACCAGGTATTTTTTAGATATATTTTGTTTATCTTTTTCATTAATACTGGAAATTTCTACTAATTTTTCAGGAGAAATACTATTTTCAATAGCAGTTCCATAATTAATTTTTATCTTCTCAGCTTCTTCTACAGAAGTTCTTAAACCGATAGCTAAATCATTAGTAATCTGAATACCCCCTACTGGCAAAACTGCAGAATAAGCTAATCCACCTTTAACAAAAATCGCTATTTCAGTAGTTCCAGCACCAATATCAATTAATAAAACTCCCAACTCTTTCTCAGTACTGCTTAAAACCGCATTACTAGAAGCTAAAGTTCCAAAAATAATTTCCTCAATATTTACTCCTGCTCCTTCTACACATTTAATCAAATTTTGTACCGCTGTACTCGAACCAGTTATAATATGGACTTTACACTCTAATCGTGTACCAGACATTCCTAGTGGATCCACTATTCCACTTTGGCCATCTACCACAAATTCGCGACTTAAAATGTGAATTAATTCTTTTTCCGGAGAAACTATTCCCGCTTTAGCAGCTTCTATAACCTTTTCAATATCCCTTTCAGTAATTTCTGGAGATGCTTCAGAAATGGCAATAACCCCTTTACTATTTACAGATGTTATATGACTTCCCGCAATAGAAACAAAAACAGAATCAATTCGAGTTCCGGCCATACGTTCAGAACTTTCGATAGATTGTTTTACAGATTGAATAGCTTGATCTAAATCTATAATTACTCCCTTTTTTACTCCTAATGAGGGGGAGGTGCCTATGCCAATAATTTCTATTTGGTTATCTTCACCTAATTCACCTATAACCGTACATACTTTTCCAGTACCTATATCTAAACCAACTACCATTTCATCTCTTTCCATATCTATAACCTCCTGCCTGCTTTTAAATATCATACACTACTGATTAATTAAAGTAAATAACTGATATCTTTTGTTTAACAAATACTATTTCTTTACTTTTATTATTAAACTATCTTTAAAACTCATATCTATATATTCTACTAATAACTTCTCATTTTCAATCTTTTCTAAAGCTTCTCTTAATAATTTTTCTTTATTAATAATCTCCTCTGGTTTATTTACTCTAACTTTCAATGTATCATCTTCATTGCAAATCATAAAATCGTCTGGAGCTAATATTTTTATTATACAAAATTTCTTAGGTAATATCACTTCTGCTGAATTAATAATTTCTAATGCTGTCCTAAACTCAGTTTCATCTATTTTTTTACCTATTTTTATTTCAGTAATTTTTAATCCTAATATTAAAGGTAGATTAAATTCTCTCTTGGTTTTATCAATTTTAGATAAAACTATTCCTTCTTTGCTCGAACTAAAATATTCTTCTCCGATATATACAATTGCTGCTGCTTTTCTTTCTTCTAAAGAAATGATTATTTTATTAGGTATTACCCTCTTTACTTCTAATTCTCTTATCCAGGGTTCTTCCTTTAAAGAGTTTATAACTTTATTTAAATCTAACTTAAAGATATTTTTACCTAATTTTATCTGAGACTTAGCAAATATTTCATTTTCGCTAAGATAACTATTTCCTTTAATTATAACTTCTTCAATATTACAAAATTTCGAGTTAAACATAAAATTAAAAAAATTCCAGCCTAGAAAACCTATTATTAAATAAAAAATCAATATTTTACTTATTTTTATTCCCAGAGGTTGAGGTTTTTTGTCTTCTTCTCTTTCAGCAAACATTTTCATTATCACTTATATAACCGAATCCCCTTTAATAGCGTATAGCGGCTAGCGTATAGGATAAATCATTTATCAATTTGGTTCGCTGGTTAGTTAGTTAGTTGGCTAATTAGTTAGCTAGTTTGATACTAAATCTTCAACTAACTAACCAGGTAACCAGCTAACTATTTCTCAATATCCGCTTTCTTCCTCTTTCTTCGCTATATACTATACACTCGATACGATATTATTCTGACTTCTGTCTTCTGTCTTCTTTTACGGTTCACCTAAAATCTGTATTTCCCGATTTAATTCAATATTAAAAGCTTCTTTTACTCTTTTCTCTATTTCTTCAATTAAATATAAAACATCCCTTGCGGTAGCATTCCCGTTATTTATAATGAAATTAGCGTGCTTACAAGAAACTTCAGCTTTACCTTGAGAGAGTCCCTTTGCTCCAACCTTTTCTATTAATTCAGCAGCATAATAACCTGGTGGATTTTTAAATATACTACCTGCACTCAATTTATCGATAGGCTGTTTAGCTTTCCTGATTTTATTATTTTTTCTTATTTTAGATTCTATTTTTTCTTTATTCCCCTCTTTTAATTGTAAGGTTGCTTCTAAAATTATAGCTGACCTACCTTTTAAATTACATTTCCGATAATTAAAATCTAAATCAGATTTAGATGCGCTCTCTAGATTATTTTCTTCAGTTAAAAAAGTAACATCTTGCACTATATTTGCCATGCAATTTCCATTAAAACTAGCGTTATTAATTATTGCTCCACCTAAAGTTCCGGGGATATTACAGACAAATTCCAATCCACTTAATTCTTTCTTTAAAGCTATTTTACCTAAATATATTAAAGATACTCCCGCTCCTACTTTTACAATTTTATCAAAAAATATTATTTTTTTAAAACCTTGGTTTAATTTAATTACTATCCCTCTTACCCCTTGATCTAAAATTAATATATTGGTTCCGTTCCCAATTACCCAAAAAGGAATATCATATTCTTTGGAAATAGAAATAACTTTTTTTAATTCTTCGATAGTATTAGGGGTACAAAAAATGTCAACAGGTCCACCGATTCTCAATGAAGTATGCTTCTTTAATGGTTCATTAAATTTAACTATCTTATTAATTTCTCTTTTTTTTAATTCATTACTTATAATCTCTAGATTCATTCTCAAATAAATTAAGACACCTTCGTTCTCTTTAATTGTTTAGCCAATTCCTGACCAACAGTCCAAATATCTCCCGCTCCCATAGTTATTATTACATCTCCAGGTTGAACAATTTCGTATAAAAAACTTAAAATATTATCTTTGGAGGGTATATATTTTACATAACTATGATTGGCTTTTTTAATCTCCTTAAATATGGTTTCTCCACTAATTCCAGATATTGGTGGTTCGTTGGCTGAATAAATATCAGTGATAACTACCTGATCAGCATCAAAAAATACCTTACCGAACTTTTCTGCCAGAAGTTTAGTTCTGGTATACCTATGAGGCTGAAATACGACAATTATTCTTCTATTTTCCCAGCTATTCCTTAAAGCACTTAAGGTTGCTTTGATTTCGGTAGGATGGTGAGCATAATCATCCATAATTAATATTTTACCATCGATATTGGCAACTATTTCCATTCTTCTTTGTACTCCCTGAAAGCTTTCTAATATTTCTGCAATTTGATTAAAATTCATTCCCAATTCTCGAGCAACAGCAATTGCCGCTAAGGCATTTAAAATATTATGATATCCCGCAACATTTAAATGAAGATTACCGATTTTTTCACCCTGCCAATATATTTCTGATCTAGAACTTAATTTATCTAATTCTATTTTTTTAGCCATAAAATCTGCTTCTGTAGATATTCCATAAGAAATATAACTTTTTCCATATTCTTTTATTAATTTCTTCACATTATCGCAATCCTTGCACAAAATCACCTGTCCATCATTAGGAACTTGATCAATGAATTTCATAAAATCTTTTAGAACATTTTCTATATTTTTATAATGATCTAAATGATCATCTTCTATATTGGTGACTATAGCCATATATGGATTTAATTCTAAAAAAGAGCCATCACTTTCGTCAGCTTCTACAACAATATAATTTCCCCTTCCCAATTTGGCATTACTTTTAATATTGTTTGATTCTCCTCCTATTACTACCGTAGGGTCTAAACCACTTTTTTCTAATAATAGACTTATCATAGAAGTAGTAGTAGTTTTACCATGTGTACCGGCAATGGCTATTCCGTATTTATGATCCATAAGATTTGCCAACATCTTAGCTCTTTTAATTATTTTTATGTTTTTCTTTAAAGCAGCTTCAATTTCTGGGTTAGATTCGGGAATTGCTGATGAAACTACTATTAGATCCGCTCCTTCTATATTACTTTCGTTATGATTCTCAAAAATAATTGCTCCTTTATCAATTAATCTATTAGTTATCTTGGAAGATCTAATATCAGAACCGCTAATTTTATAGCCTAAATCAAGAAGTATTAAAGCTAAAGCACTCATTCCTGCTCCGCCTATACCTATAAAATGTATATGTAATTTTCGTTTATTCATTAACAATAATATCCCTCCTCTTCCCGTATATCGTATATCGTGTTTTGTATATCGAACAGTTGAAAATAAAAGACGACCTTTAAAACGATATACTATATCCGCAACACTATATATCTTATATTGTAATTTCAATAAAATTATTAATTTTCCTGCTCTATTTGGAAAATATCTTTTATTTTTTATTTTTTTTTCTAATATAATTAAAAATAATATTTATGATTTTTGCAGCTGAATCGACCTTATCTAATTCTCTACTTTTTTTTGCCATTATCTCTAATTTATTTTCATCTTTAATTAAATCAACTAAAACCTTTGCTAATTTTTCTCCAGATAAATTTTCTTCTAAAATTACTACCGCAGCTCCCTCTCTTTCTAAAATACGAGCATTAATTTCTTGGTGATGGTTAGTCGCATAGGGATAAGGTATTAAAATTGCAGGTATCCCATAAGCACTAATTTCAGCTAATGTCGTAGCTCCTGCTCGACAAATCACTAGATCAGCCAAAGAATATGCTTTTTCTATATCATATAAATAGCGTTCTACAAAAAATATTTTATTATCTTCTCCAATTATTTCGATTATTTTACTATAATCATCTTGCCCACTAATCAACAAAACTTGCCATTTATTTTTAATAATCTCCTTTATTATACTTATTCCTTGCACTACTGCTTTATTAATTGAAGCTGCTCCCTTGCTACCTCCTAAGACTAATATGGTATTTTTCAAGGGATCAAGATTAAATTTTTTATAATCTTTGCTTTTATTTCTTTCTAAATTTTTAAATCGAATCGGGTTGCCAGTTAAGGTTAATTTTGATTGGTGGCTAAAGTATTTTCGCGATTGATCAAAGCTTAAAAATGTAGCCCTTGCTAGAGGAGATAAAAATTTATTGGTAACTCCAGGAACTACATTCTGTTCATGAATAAAAGTTGGAATGCCTAGTAAGGCAGCCATCAAAACAACCGAACCACTTACATAGCCACCGGTTCCGATAACCAAATCTGGTTTATATCTTTTTATAATTTTAAAAGATTGAAATAGTGATATAAAAAAAATTAAAATAGCCACTATATTTTCAAAACATATTTTTCGTTGGATACCTCGGGCAGAAATTTTCGCAAATTTAAAACCTTCCCGAGGTATAAGTTTTGATTCTAAGCCTCTTTCCGTGCCTATAAATAAAACCTTATTATTTACATTTCTATCTTTTATTTCATAAGCTAAGCTAATTCCAGGATATATATGTCCGCCTGTTCCACCACCAGATATGATTGCCTTTATTGACATTAATTACACTCCACCCTCTTTTATTTTATATCGGGAAATATTCAATAAAATTCCGGCACAAAACATATTCATAATTAAAGATGAGCCTCCGAAACTTATGAAGGGTAAAGTAATACCAGTAGTAGGGATCATCTTAGTTACTACTCCTACATTGATTATACTCTGAAAAACTATCATAGAAGTAATCCCAGCAGCTAATAAAGTACCAAATTCATCAACTGAATTCAAAGCTATCCTAAATCCACGCCATAGTAATATTATAAACAGAATAATTATTATAAGAGTACCTATAAATCCTAACTCTTCCCCAATAATGGAAAAGATAAAATCCGTATGTTGATCAGGAAGATAAAAATATTTTTGCTTACTCGCTCCCAATCCAATTCCCAAGATTTTACCACTACCTAAGGCTAATAGAGATTGTATTATATGAAACCCACTGTCTAAAGGATCTTTCCATGGATTCAAAAAAGAAAGCAATCTTATCTTTCTATATTCTTCTTTTAATAACATAAAAATCCCGAAAGGAATTGAGGCTATTATCAACGAATAAAGTTGAATTATCTTAGTTCCACCAATAAATAACATAATAAAGGAAATACCTAAAATGATTAAGGAAGTACTAAAATCAGGTTCTTCTAAAATCAAGAAAAACATAACTAACATAATAATTATTGAGGGTAATATCCCTTTAAGAAATGTTTTTATATCTTTTAATTGTTTCCTAGTTAAAAATTCTGCCATATATAAAATTAAAGCAAATTTAGCCAGTTCAGAAGGTTGAGGTTGGAAAGGAAGAAATGGTATCACAATCCATCTCTTTGCTCCCCCAGCAGATTTCCCAAGGTTTGGAATAAATAACATTGATAGCAAAATAATAGATAAAATTAAGAGAGGTAAAGCAAATTTTTTAAAGTGATGGTAGTCGGTAAATATGGCGAAAAAAAATACTACTAAAGCTATTATACTAAAAAATAATTGTTTCTTTAAAAAATAATAACTATCTCCATACCACTTATAACCCATAACATAGCTTGAACTAAAGACCATACATACGCCAATAGCCGTTAGAATAATTACAGTTATAAAAACCCATAGATCAGGAGATTTCTTTTCTATTATCATTTCATTATAACTCCATATTTTGTAGTTAGTTGGTTAATTAGTTAGCTGGTTAGTTGGTTAATATTAAATTCAAAATTATACAGTTTATACCAATTATCCAACTAACTAACCAAGTAACCAAATAACCAAATAACTATCTAACAAATCACCAAGCAATTTTTTTAAAAAAAACTAGCTATTCCAATAAACGCGAAAATCACTCCGGCTATCCAAAACCTGATCACAATCTTTGGTTCTTGCCATCCACAAAGTTCAAAATGATGATGAATCGGACTCATCTTAAAAAGAATTTTCTTTCTTAATTTTACAGAAGTTACCTGTAAGATTACCGATAAAGTTTCAATTGCAAATACTCCCCCAATGATCAATAAAAATAGTTCTGTTTTAGTAAAAATTGCTATAGATGCAAGTGCGCCACCTAAAGCAAAAGCACCTACATCTCCTAAAAATATTTGAGCCGGGAAAAAATTATAGACTAAAAATCCGAGGCAAGTAAAGGCAACTATTAGAGAAAAAAGACTCATAGGCAAAATATTTTGAATATAGGCGATTAAAGCAAAAGTCAACATAGCAATAAATATCAATCCGGTAGCTAGTCCATCTAAACCATCAGTTAAATTTAAAGCATTTACCGAGCTAATCATTACCAAGACTACAAAAGGTGTAAACAACCTGCCTAAATCTAGACTTTTCTTCAAAAAAGGAAGATAAATTTCTGTACCCAAATCACCAATTGGATAAATAAAAAATAGAACTATTAGAGAAAAGATAATTTGAAGAAATAATTTATAGCTAGCTTTAAGGCCTAATGAACGTTTTTTAAAATATTTTATTAAATCATCAATTAAACCGATAAGGCCAAAACCGACAGTAATGATTAACGACCATAAAATATATTTATTATAAGGGACAAGCAGTATAATTACTATTAGCAAAGTAAGAAGAACAATTATTCCTCCCATGGTGGGTATTCCCATTTTATGTTGATGAAGATCTGGCCCTTCCTGACGAATTCTCTGTCCTATTTTATGCTTTTTAAGATAATTTACAAAAAATGGCAAAGTAATAACTGGAATTATAAACGAAATTAAAATTATCCATAGCCAATTGGTCATTATGCCCCCCTACATTGTGAGATTATTTTTTCGATATTCTTTTTGCCAAAATTCTAAGATCTCTTCCATCTTCATTTCTCGAGAACCTTTTAATAAGACAAAATCTCCTGGTCTAGTTAGATTTAATAGTTCTTTAGCCAATTTTTTCTTCTCACTTTTCTCAAAAGAAAAAATTTTACTTTCCGACATTCCCTCATCTTTAGAAGATTTAGCAATTATCTTTCCTCCTTTACCAACAGTAATTAGTGTATTTATAGATAATTTTGCTACTTCTCTTCCTATTTCTTGATGATAAAAGTTAGTCTTTTCTCCTAATTCAAGCATATCTCCTAAGATAGCTATATTTCTATTTCCTTGTGACACTTCTACTAAAGTTTCTAAAGCCTTTTTTACTGATAATGGGCTAGCATTATAGGAATCATTTAAGATTTTAATATCATCATAAAAATTCTTTAAATACATATGCATTTCTAATGGTTGAAAAGAAGATAAGCTTTTTTCAATTAAATCCATTTCTACTCCCAAAGCAAAAGCAGTTGCAGAAGCAGCAAGTGCGTTATAAATGTTATACCTTCCTAATAAAGGGAAAAATATCTCTCGATCTTCAACATCTTTTATTTTAAGGGTAAACTTCATTCCTCTGTCACTGATCATTCTGATATTACAAGCCATAATATCACTTTTATTCTCAAGGCCAAAGGTAATTATTTTCTTGCCTTTAACCATTCCCAACATCTTTAAGAAATATGGATCATCTCTATTTAAAATTACTATACCATCTTGGTTTAATGATTGTAACAATTCTGATTTAGCCTTAAAAATATTATCTCTTGATCCTAATAAACCAATATGGGCTTCTCCAATATTAGTAATAACTGCTAAATCAGGATGGACAAGATTAGTAAGAACTTTTATTTCTCCTAAACCTCTCATCCCCATTTCTACCACTAATATCTGATGTAATTCATTAAGCTGTAACAAAGTAAGAGGGATTCCAATTTCGTTGTTATAATTACTAGAGGTTTTTAAAAGGGAGAATTTTTGAGATAATATATGAGCAATGATCTCTTTGGTGGTGGTCTTTCCGTTACTACCGGTAATGCAGATATTAAAAGTTTTAAATTTATTTTTATAATGCTTAGACCAATCTTGCAGGGCAGAAAGAGTATCTTTTACTTCTATAATAATTTTATCTTTATTTAGCTCTTCTTTCTGTAACAAATTACCAATATTTTTACAAATTACTACTCCCACCGCCCCTTTATTAAGAGCTTCTCCAATAAAATTATGTCCATCAAAACGGGAACCAATTATAGCAAAAAATAAATCACCTGGAGCTAGATTCCTACTATCTATAGAAACTCTATTTATTAAGCGATCTTGGTCACCCTGAATTAACCTTCCTGAGGTAACTTTTATCAATTCTGTAACTTTATATCCTTCCAATTTTTATCTCTCCATTAATATTTTCCTTACTACTTCTTCATCATTATAGTGAAGAATTTTATTTTTATAGATTTGTTCATTTTCAGGTCCTTTCCCAGCTATCAAAACTATATCTCCTTCTTTAGCTTTACCTAAAGCATGTTTAATAGCTTCGGCCCGGTCAGTAATTATAATATATTCTTTATTGGTTTTTTTAACCCCTTTTTCAATCTCCTGAGCAATTTTTTTAGGATCCTCACTTTTAGGGTTGTCAGCAGTTATTACTACATAATCACTATATTTTCCTATAACTTCTCCTATGGTAACTCTTACCTTATTATATTTTTCTCCTCCATGTCCGAATACGGTAATTATATGATGGGGAGTAAAAGTACGTAAATTCTGTAATATATTCCCTAATCCATGATAATTGTGAGCAAAATCTATAATAATAGTATAATTCTGACCATATTCAATCATTTTATATCTTCCAGGAGCCCCATAAAACTTATCTAAAGCTTGGGAAATTATATTTAAAGGAATACCCTGAGAAATAGATGCTGCTATAGCTGCTAAAGCATTATATATGTTGTATACTCCGCTAAAATTTAGAGCTATCTTAGTATCACCTATAGGTGTCTCCACTATAAATGAAGAATTTTTAATATTCATTTCTATATTTTTAGCCCTAACATTACTCTCATTTTTTATTCCATAGGTAATTAAATTGACTTCATTACAATCTATAAAATTTTTACTATACTCTTCGTCAATATTAATTATCGCAAATTTTTTAGAAGCTTCTTTTTTACTTTTATTTAAACTTAAAAATAATTTTTTCTTTGCCTCTAAATAATTAGAAAAGTTTTTATGGATTTCGAAATGCTCTCTACTAATATTACTAAAAATAGCTATATCAAAATTACAGCCTTCTACTCGAGATAATTGCAAGGCATGTGAAGATACTTCCATTACCGCATAGTTATTCTTTTTTTCTACCATTTCTTGGAGGGCTTTTTGTAGATCGACTGATTCCATAGTAGTCATATGAGAAGAGACAATATTATCACCAATTATGTTTTGAGCAGTACCAAGAAGTCCGGTTTTATAACCTGCTTCCTGCAAGATAATTCTCAACATATAGGTAATTGTAGTTTTACCGTTTGTTCCAGTAACTCCAATTAATTTTAATTTACTGGAAGGAAAACCATAAAATTGATTAGCTAAAATTGCTAAAGCTTTGCGACTATCATTTACCTTGATTACAGTAATACCGGGTCTGAGGTTAATTTCTTTTTCTACTACAAGAGCAATAGCACCTTTATTAATAGCTTCAGCAATAAAATGATGCCCATCGAAAGTAAAACCTCTTATGCATATAAATAAAAAATCTCTCTTTATTTTTCGAGAGTCATAGTAAATTCCTTTAATATCTAAATTTAAATCGCCAAAAACTTCCTTAACTTCTAAGTTAGTTA
Source organism: Atribacterota bacterium (assembly GCA_041490145.1). Classification (GTDB taxonomy): domain Bacteria; phylum Atribacterota; class Phoenicimicrobiia; order Phoenicimicrobiales; family Phoenicimicrobiaceae; genus Infernicultor. Next base: position 7,304 of record JBGPSO010000001.1, on the reverse strand, counting down.
TCAGTTCGCTTAACTTCATAGAATAAATTACCTCTAATTTCCCTGATTCGTATATAGTATATCGTATTGCGTATAGTGTTTCAATCTAACCTCGTATTGTATATTACGTATCGCGTATCGAGTATATAGTTACCCAGTTATCCTGTTTACCAGTTAATTTAGTCGATAGTGAAAGTCGTTGGTTTTGAATACAATTTTTCAATTTTAAGTTATCATTTTACAGCTAAAAGCGTAAAGCTAAAAGCGAAAAACCATAATTCAAAACTCAAAACTTTTTATCTCAATTTTTAATTTTTAGTTATAGTTTTGCATTTTGCGCTTTTAATTTTTCGTTTTATTATTAAATACTATTCACTAAATACTAACTGACTAATTATCCTACATATTAAACGCTACCCGCTCTACGCTAGAAAACGAGATACAATTCACGAGATGCTATACACTCACTGATTGGGTGGAATTGATAAATAAGGGAGGACTTTGGAAGCAATTTCTTTAAATACCGGAGCAGCCACCGTTCCCCCGTAATAACTACCTTTAGGTTGATCTAATAAAATTAAAATAGATATTTTGGGATTTTCAGCTGGTACATAACCTACAAATAATGAAACATAAGCACTATTAGAGTATTTACCAGTAGCAAAATCAAATATTTGACCAGTTCCAGTCTTCCCTGCTACCTGGTATTCATCAAGTTTTGCCTCCATGCCAGTTCCATCAATCACTACTTGTTCTAATATTTTAGTCATAGTTAAAGCTGTTTCAACTGATACTACTTGCCGCACTGCCTTTGGCTTAAATACTTTAACGCTATTTTGATTAGAATCTAAAATTTCCTTTACTATCAACGGTTTCATCAAAGTCCCTCGATTAGCTATAGCTGATATAGCCATTATTAATTGGATAGGAGTTATTGAAATTTCCTGCCCTATAGATATAGAGGCTAAAGATATTTTTGACCAATCTTTAGAACTTCTTATTAATCCATTCACTTCACCAGGTAAATTTATTTCAGTTAACGTTCCAAATCCGAATCTTCTAATAGATTTTTCAAAAACCTTTTGTTCTAACCTTGTTCCAACTTGAATTACACCTACATTGCAAGAATTCTTTACTATATCGGTAAGATTTTGTGAGCCATGTTGGTGTATATCGTGAAAAATATGTCCATTATAATTTGTCCATCCTTTACAATAAAACTGATCATCTAATTTAACTACTCCTTCTTCCAATGCGGTAGCTATAGTAACGATTTTAAAGGTTGATCCCGGCTCATAGGTATTAGTTATTGCTAGGTTCCTCCAAAGATCAAGAGTATATTTATTAAAATAATTTGGATCATAAGAAGGTCTTACTGCTATTGCCAAAACTTCGCCAGTTTTTGGTTCTACTACAATAGCAACTCCGGCTTTAGCTTTGTATTTCTGAAAAGCTTTATCTAGAGCTTCTTCAGTAATATATTGTATAAATTCATCAATAGTTAAAACAATAGAATTTCCGTCCCGATGAGTATTTAGTTCTTTAATGCTAAGTGGTATTTCGTCTCCCGAAGCATCTCTTTCTAAAACTACTAAACCAGGTAATCCTTTTAATTCCTGATCAAAAAATAACTCCAAACCTTCCAAACCTTGATTATCTATCCCTACAAATCCCATTAAATTAGAAGCTAAATATTGTTTGGGATAAAATCTTTTGCTCTCCTTTAAAAAATCTAATCCCTCTAAATTTAATTTTTTAATCTCTTCAACTTCTGTTTCATTTAATTTTCTCTTTATCCATACAAAAGGTCTTTTCTGATTTAATTTATCCAATACCTCTTTTGTTTCTAAATTTAAAATTAAAGATATTTTTAAAGCAGCCTCTCGAGGATTTTCAATTTTAGGTGGGATAGCAAATAAGGATTGAACATTAACATTAACAACTAACTTCTTTAAATTTCTATCATAAATATTACCTCGCTCTCCTTCAATAGAAAAAGAAGTAAGGTGTTCTTGTTGGGCAATTTCTTCAAATTTATTACTTTGAATAACTTGAATGTTATATAATCTATAAATTAATAAAAAATAAAAAACTATAAATAATATGAATAAAAAAGTAATACGTTCTTTTTTTTCTTTGGAAAGCAATAACTATTCCCGCCTTTTTTTGCATATATTTTTACAACTGATAGTAATATTATTTTAATAGCCCTAAAATCAAGTCGTCTAATTTATTTAGGTTAAAACTAGCCCAAAAGTACTTTTCTTTTTCATAATTATTACTGATTACTCCAATATCTTCTCGGGAACTAACCTGAGGAGTAGGGTTTAAAACAATATATTTCACTTCTTTTGGTCTAATCATCCCTAAATGGTTAGAAGCAACTTCTTCAATTCTATCTAAGGCAGAAAGAGTCTCTACATTTAAGTCAAGCTTCCTATTCTGTTCTTCTAACATTACCTTAGTATTTTCTAACTCTATTAATTTATATCCTAATTCTGTTAATATAATATTATTCGAGATATAAAAAATAATTACGGAAGTGATAAAAAATACTAAAAATAAAAATGATCCATAAATAGCCAACATATTTTTATATTCATAATTACTACTAATTATAATATTATTACTACTTCTCACTTTTTATCGCCACTTTTCGTCGAAATTTTTTATTACTAGGAATTTAAATCGTCAATTTTATTATAAAAATTAAGTCAAAACTTCTTTAAAAGATGAGCCACTAATGCATTTATTATATAGATATTATCTTTTCTGCCACTCTTAATTTAGCGCTTCTCGCTTTAGGATTTCCCTTTATTTCCTCTAAAGAAGGTCTAATTGGTTTTTTAGTAATAATCTTTAAGTTATACTCCTTTTGTCCCATTCCTTCTTTCTCCGCTTTTTTAAATATATTTTTAACTATCCTATCCTCTAAAGAATGGTAGGAAATAACACCTACCCTTCCTTTATCATCTAAAACTTTGATAGCTTGATATAGCCCCTTTTCTAAGAACTCAAGTTCTCGATTTACCTCTATTCTGATAGCCTGAAAAATCCGAGTGGCTGGATGAATTCTCCACCAACTCTTTTTTTGAGTTTTAGGAAGAACCCTTATCACCAAATCAGCTAATTGTTTGGTAGTAGTTATAGGTTTCTTTTGCCTCTCTATGACTATTAAATGGGCAATTCTTTTAGAAAATCGTTCTTCTCCATATCTCTGGAATATTTCTATAAGATCTTTTTCTGAATAACTATTAATCAGAATATCAGCATTAAATTTTTGGGTTAAATCCATCCGCATATCTAAATAACTGTCTTCTTTAAAGCTAAATCCCCGTTCCTTTTCTGCTAATTGGTGAGAGGAAACTCCTAAATCAAAAAATATTCCGCTGACTTTTTTAATTTTTAAGTTATTTAAAATCTCTTCTAAATTATTAAAATTATCTTTCACTAATTTCACTCTATCCAGATAATTTTTTAATTTTCTACTTGCTGCTTCGATTGCCTCTATATCCTGATCAATACCAATCAATAAACCATCAGGGTATATTTTTTCTAAAATTGATTCAGCATGTCCTCCACCTCCTAAAGTACAATCGATATAAATACCCCCTTTCTTACAATTTAAATAATATATAACTTCTTTTATTAGTACTGGGCTATGAAAAGAATTCACCATAGATTATTCTTCTTTTTCATATACCCTTTCCGCAATATCTTCATATGAACCTTCAATCTTTTCAAAATATTTTTGCCATATATCTTTACTCCAGATTTCTATCCTATCTGACACCCCAATAATCATAACTTCTTTATCAATCCGAGCATAGTCTCTTAAATATTTCATAATAATTACTCTACCTTGACTATCTATGGTGCAATTAGTAGCTCGAGAAAATAGTATCCTCTTAAATGCTCGTGCATCTCTTTGTCCCAAGGGAAGTAACTTTAATTTCTCAGCAAGAGTTTTCCATTCTTCAAGAGAGTACACAAAAAGACAAACATCAAGACCATAGGTAATAATAAAATTATCACCTAAAGGTTCACGATATTTTGCCGGTACAATTAACCGCCCTTTCTCATCAATGGTATGTTCATATTGTCCTAAAAACATAAATGCTCCTTTAGATTAAATCCTCCACTTCACTCCACTTCACTCCACTATTTATAGTATACTACATTTTTTTAAAAAATCCTCTTTTTTTGAAAAAATATTTTATTTTTTTTAAAATATGGAAAATTCGACGGTTTTAACTTGTTTTTCTAACCATAAAAGCAGCATTTTAATTATTATTTTGGAGCAAGATAGATGGATAATTTTTAAAATTGATTTACTTACGAAGAGTATTTGAAGAAGAATAAATAAAAAAAAGAGATATAGGATATTATTTTCTATTCATATATCTCTTTTTTTACTTTATTCTGATAAGTAGATCATAAGCCGAGTTTTGTTCCCTTATTAAATTATAAGGGCGGTAATCATCTATCTTGGATGTAAGTTACCTTACATCTCTTGCGACCTACCCGAAGATTAAAGCGGGCCGCTACACCTCTTCCTATTTGGTCTTTCTCCAAGTGGGGTTTGCTAAGCTTGTTAGTCACCTAACAACTGGTAAGCTCTTACCCTACCTTTTCACCTTTACCCTACACTCAAGTCTGGTATCAGATTTAAGTGTTAGGCTGTGTATTTTCTGTAGCACTTTCCTCGAGGTTACCCTCACTGGGGATTACCCAGCACTCTGCCCTACGGAGCTCGGACTTTCCTCGGAAGAAAATATTTTTCCTCCGCGATTACCTGATCTACTTATCAACTATTCTCTTTTTTCTATTTTAAAATACCATTTTATTTTTAAGAAGTCAATTGACTTGAATTACCCTTTCCAAACCAGAATTCGGTTACAATTAGGGCAAGTTATTAGTATTTGACCTTTTTTCAATTGATAAATAATATCACTGGGAAGATCGAGATAGCAACCTGAACATATAGAACTATTAACCTTGACAATGGCTTTTCCACCTTTTTCTTTTTTTAATAGTTCATATTCTTTCAGAAGACGGTTATCGGTTAATTTACTTAACATTTCTTTTCTTTTAATGTTTAAAGAATTCATATTCTCTTCTATTCTGGATGCTACTAATTCCATTTCCTGTTGACGCTTTTGTAAATACTTTTCTTTCTCTTTTAAATCTTCCTCAAGTTTATTAACTAATTTATTAAGTTCTTCTATTTCTTCCATTAAATTTAAAAGTTCGTTCTCAATATTATCTTTTTCTTCTTCATAATTAGCTATTACCCTTTGTAATTGTTTAAGTTCTTTGATATCAGATATTTTACCTCCGTATAAATCTTCCTGATGTTTTTTGATCTTATTAGATTTTTCAGATAAATCTAATTCTTTTCTTTTCAACTTAAGCTGCAATTCTTTATAATTTCCATGTTTATTCTTTAGATCATTTTTTAATTCTTGAATTTCTTTATTAATTCTTTCTATTCTCGAGGGCAACTCTCTTTTCTTTTTCTCTTCTTCATTTATATCATTATCTATTTTTTGTAATTCTAATAGAATATCAAATGGCTCTATCAATTAACTATTCCTCCCCTCTTCAGATCAATAGAGTGCTTTAAAATAAAAAAACCTTACTTCCTACATATAAGAAGTAAGGTTTCTCAAAAACTCTAATCTTTTATCAATTTTACATTTCTTCATAAAATTTTTTACTACCTTGGTTTGCTACTAATAAAAATATATTAGTTTTTTGGTGGGCCCACCTGGACTCGAACCAGGGACCGACCGGTTATGAGCCGGTTGCTCTACCAACTGAGCTATGGGCCCTTTTTCTAATAATTATCTTCGTTAAAAGTATACCAAATATACTTATAAAGTCAAGAATTAATTAAAAATCTAAAATTTTACCTTGATATAAATTCTTTAATTGTCCACAAGCAGCGTATATATCACTACCCCTTGATTGTCTTATGGTAGTGGGAATTCCACTGGTAATCAATTTATCTTTAAAGTCCTTAACCTGAATAACCTTAGATGGTTGAAGCGAAGAATGAGGAACAGGATTAAAAGTTATTAAGTTTACTTTAGAATTAAATCCAATAATTAATTTAGCTAATTTATCAGCATAATGCAGTGAATCATTCACTCCTTTAATTAAAACATATTCAAAAGTAACCTGTCTTTTTGTTTTTTTCGTATAATTCTTACAAGCTTCTATCAAATCATATAAAGGATACTTATTATTTACTGGCATTAGATAAGATCTTAATTTATTATCCGAGGCATGGAGAGAAACAGATAATTCTATCTGCCAATTACGCTCTTGTAATCTTTTTATAGCTGGTATTATCCCGCAAGTAGAAATAGTAATTTTTCTTGCTCCCATATTAAAAGCATCCTTAGAATTTAATATACCAATGGCTTTTATAACATTATCATAATTATCTAAAGGTTCTCCGATTCCCATAAATACAATATTGTGGGGATTAGACTTTATCTTTTTCTTTACAAATAAAACTTGATTTAAAATTTCACTAATGGAAAGGTTTCTAACCAAACCTTTTTTACCACTTTCACAAAACAAGCAGTTATATTTACAACCAATTTGAGATGATATACATTCAGTCAATCTCTTATTGAAAAATATAAGCACACTTTCTATTAAACTCCCATCTTCTAATTTAAATAAATATTTTTCTGTTTGATCTTTCGATTTTGTAAACTTCACTAACTTTATATTACTTAGATGAAAGTTATCCTGAAGAAAATCTCTAAAAGTTATAGGTAAATCGGACATATCTGCAAAATTTTCCACATTTTTTTTATAAAGCCAATAAAATAATTGAGTAGCTCTATATTTTCTTTCTCCTAAATGTTTAAATTCTTCTTCTAATTCATCTAAAGTAAAATTTTTAATATCTTTATTCTGCATCCTATTAAACCATCTATTTTCTTTTATTTTTTAATCTCTTTTATTATATTTTCAGCAAATTCCTTTGCTCTTTTTTCTATTCCTTGAACTTTCTTTATTGCACCAGGATCATTAGCGGTAGCCATTAAGGCAAAATAAGGGGGTAGTCTAAACCCCTTGTTAATATTCAAGGCCCCTAATAACTGTTCAGCTACACAATCACTCCCTGAGTTTCCAGAAACAATAATAGAAAATAGAGTTTTGTTCCAAAATTTTACTCTCTTATAGAGTACCGTCATTCTATTTATTACTGCCATAAGCTTTGCTGAGATAGCATCATTATAATTAGGACATAACCAGATTATACCATCAGCATCTTCTATGGCTGGAAGAATTTCATTTACAAT